>DAOSIN010000127.1:0-6132 GCA_035366675.1 Salinivirgaceae bacterium
GGAAAAAACTATACAAGTCGCTCGAAAAGAATGGAGCTATACTCGAATCAACAAAGCTTTATGAATCGAAAATGCCCGAATGGATTATATCATACGTTAAATCAAAGGGTTATGATATTCAAACAGCAGCTGCGCAAATTTTAGTATCGCATTTGGGAAACGATTTGTCGAAAGTAACAAATGGTTTATCGAAGCTAATGACCTTGTTACCAGAGGGAACAGCAATAAACAGCCAACACATTGAGGATAATATTGGGATTTCTAAAGAGTACAATATCTTCGAACTGAACAAAGCTGTGGGCATGCGCGATACAACAAAAGCATTTACCATTGTTGCGCATTTTGCAAAAAATCCAAAAAATAATCCTTTACCGTTAGTTATAAGACAGTTATTTAACTATTTCCTAAAGATTTTAATGATACACACCACGTATCGTGGCTTAGGCAGGCAGGAGTTGGCTAAAGCCTTATCAATCAACGCATATTTTATTTCAGAATATATTGAAGCAGCACGAAATTATCCAAAAGCGAAAGTTGAAAAAATAGTTAGCTATCTAAGGCATTATGATGCTTATAGTAAAGGAGTTAACGACTCGGGCACAGAAGATGGCGAACTTATGAAAGAACTTATAACATTAATTATGGTGTAATCTCAAATTACGTTCAATAATAAAAATTAATGATAAATTTCGGATTTCTGAAAGCGGATTTCGGATTTATACAAATCAAAGATCCGAAATCCGAAATCACATTTGGTTAGATATGACTAAAAAAGCATTAACAATATATAAAGCCTCAGCTGGTTCGGGCAAAACATTTATGCTTACAAGGCATTACTTGACTTTGGCACTCGAAACGGAAAAAAATTACACCCACATTTTAGCCATAACTTTTACAAGAAAAGCAACAGCCGAAATGCGTCAACGCATTGTTGATGAGCTTAAACTGTTGTCTTCAAACATCTCACAATCAGAGCATGCCGAATATATTTCCAAGGAATTGGGAATAAATTTAGATGAGCTGCAAATCCGCTCGCAAAAGCTGTTGTCGTCTATACTCCACGATTACTCAAATTTTTCAATAACCACAATCGACCAGTTTTTTCAGCGTATAATTCGTAGCCTTGCACGTGAACTTGGGCTGCCCGCAGGATACAGAATTGAAATGGACGAGAAAAAAATATTGTCGCGCGCTGTCGAAATCATGTTAGATAAAACGACTGACGATGAGGAGCTGTTCAATCTGTTTTTAGAGTACGTAAAAAGCGAGGTGATAGATGAAAACAGAAGTCATATTTTCCATAACGCAATTATCGAGTTTGTTGAAAAAATATTGCGCGAAGATTTAAAAAATGCCTTTTTGAAAATTGGTGATAAGGATTTTAAGAATATTGTTCAAGAGTACCAGCAAACGTTACAAACACAATTCTACGCTTTTGAAGCTGAATTGAAAAGACGTACAAACAATTTTGCAGAACAATTACAACATTATAATCTCGGACTAAGCGATTTAAAAAACGGAACAAGAGCGAAATATTTATATAATGCAGTATCGAACGGTTTTAAATTTAAAACTGATGATTTAAAAAAGTTATTCGCCACAGATATCGATGAAGAAAAGGATAAGTTTTTGAAAAAAGATTTTCTTAAAGAAGTTGGTAATGGTTACGGTGGTTTACACCAAATATTCATCTCTGATTGTCAATACTTTACAGAAAGTTATCCACAATACTATTTTGCTAAAAACGCACACCGAAATTTGTGGCATATACTGTTTTTCGCAAATATTTGGCGCGAAATGAACCAAATAAAACAGAACGAAAACCTGTTTGTTATTGGAGATTCCCCTGTCCTACTATCACAAATAATCGACAAAAACGACACCTCGTTTATTTTTGAAAAAATTGCAAATAGATTTAATCATTTTCTAATTGACGAGTTTCAAGACACCTCAACACTACAATGGGACAATCTGCGACCTTTTGTTGCTAACAGCATGGCGCAGTTCAATCCGCAACAACAAAAAGGTTGCGTTAACAATCTGATTGTTGGCGATGTAAAGCAAGCAATCTACAGATTTAGAAACGGGAACTGGTCACTTCTGAACGAACAGGTTGATAAAGAGCTTGGTAGCTTAGGTATCGACAACCAAGTGTTAAACCACAACTGGCGTAGTACCAAAACAATAATCGATTTTAACAATACTGTTTTTGATATACTGCGAAAAGAGTTACCATTAGAGTACTTCACTGGTGTACCTGCTGAATACCGAAATACTTTAAAGTCACTTTACAAAGATTACGAACAAAAGTATCCTCCAAACAAGTCTGAAAAGCAAGGATATGTGCAAGTTGTTGCTCTAGAAAAAGATGAATATAGAGAGACAACTGTAGAAATCGTTGTAAATCAAGTCTTAGAGATGTTGGACAATGGTGTGCAACAGGGCGATATTGCAATTTTAGTTCGCAAAGCCGAGCACGGTCAAATTATCGCAGAAGCACTGCTTTCGTGCGGTTCTGATATCACAAAACACAATCTGCAAATTGCAATGTCCGATGTGCTATCGGTTGACAAGAGTATTGCTATTAACGCCATTATCAACACTTTGCAGTATCTTTCCAATCCCCAAGAGGAGTACTATATTTGGGTAGCAGCATGGAACGTAGCTCAAACGTTGGGAACTGATACCAAAAAATTTTTTAGCCAAACTCCGCAAACACTGCTGCCACTTGAGTTTTTTGACTCTTTAGAAGATTTGAAAAAATCGAATATATACGATGCTGTTATTAGGATTATCGAAATATTTAAGCTAAACAAAAACAGAGACGAAATCCCTTTCCTTTCAAGATTCCTAAATTTTATAACACAATATTTAGAAAGCAGCTCGTCTGACCAAAAAACGTTTCTAAAGTATTGGGAAGATGAGAGTTCAAATATCAAAATACCATCCCCATCGACAAGTAATGCTATACAGATATTAACAATTCATAAAAGCAAAGGACTTGAATTTAAGCACGTTATATTGCCTTTTGTCGACTGGAGGATAATTAACAGCAACAAAGAGTTAGTTTGGGTTGAAACCAATTATAACAATAAAGAATTTCCTGTTTCTGCGCCATTTACTCTGACCGCCGAATTTTCAACCTACAAAGACCTTTTATACGAAGAGTATTTCAAATTTATAGTTGACTCATTAAATATTATTTATGTTGCATTTACTCGAGCAAAAACATCACTTTCGGTTTACACAACACAAAAACCCATTAAAAACACTGTCGGAGAATGGATTGTAAATATGTTTAATATACGAGATAAATGGCAAGGAGAAATCGATTACGATGACAAAGGTAATTTCTTGAAATATACCTTTGGAGATAGCAAATTTCTGTATGAAACAAGCAAAGCAACAGATGAAGCTGTAAATATAATAGACTCATTGACAATAAATACCGATATTTCGGTATCAGTGCGTAATAGTGACAGTTTTTATCCAAAAGATGAAGACACCGAACTCTCCGGAATTGAGTATGGTACCGTTATGCACCGAATTATGGAGCAAATTACCACTTTGTCGAGTTTAGACAAGGCTGTTAATAAAGTTGCCTCAACGGGCATATTGAGCCGAGAAGAAATGGCTACAATAAGCAAAAAAATAGAAGATGCCATAACTCAACCTCAGGTATCTGAATGGTTTTCAGAAAACGCAAAGATTTACAACGAACACGTCTTAATTAGTCCGGACGGCAAACTTCTCAGACCCGACAGAATTGTTGAAACACCAGACGGTAAAAGGATTTTGATTGATTACAAGTTTACTCACGAGCAGTCAGACGAACATATAAATCAGGTATATAAATATGCCAAAACTCTTGAAAAGGCGGGGAAAAAAGTCGATTCGGCATATATATGGTATATGCTTCAAAACAAAATAGTGGAAGCAATTAGCAATGAACAATTACGAATTACGAATTACGAATAGAACACAGAACACACAGATTAAACAGATTTTTCACTGATTTTATTTGTGTAAATTTGCGTTCTAATAACTTTATAAACTTTTAACTTTCAACTATGAGAACAATAATTATTTGCGTAACCCTGTTAGCAGCCAATCTTTCAGGATTTGCTCAACCATATGAGCATCAATTTTTAGTAAAAGTTGGCGATACTGCACCCGATTTTGTGATTAACGAAACATCGGGCAAATTGTATAAACTCAGCGATTTACGTGGAAGTGTGGTAATGTTACAGTTCACAGCTAGTTGGTGTTCTGTCTGCATTAAAGAGATGCCTTTTATAGAGGAAGAGATTTGGCAAGTAGGCAAAAACAAAGGTTTAAAAGTCATCGGTATAGATTTAGATGAACCGATTGACAAAGTTAAAGAGTTTGCAAAACGCACTAAAGTTACTTACCCATTAGCATTAGATCCCGAAGGAGCTATATTTTATCAATATGCTCAAAAGCCCGCAGGAGTTACACGAAATGTTATTGTTGACCGTAACGGGAAAATAATTGCTTTAACACGTCTTTTCAATAAAGATGAGTTTGACAATATGAAAAAAATAATTTTTGAAGAATTAGATAAAAAATCTGAATAACTATTTGTCAGGCAAAATAAAAGAGTTATCTTTGCAGTTCGAAATTTTATAAAAAAAGAAAAAAATAATTTTTCAAACATGTACGCAATAGTAGAAATTGCCGGTCAACAGTTCAAAGTACAGAAAGATCAAAAAATATTTGTACACCGCTTAGATAGTAACGAGGGTGACAACGTAGAGTTTGAACGAGTACTTTTAGTTGACGATAACGGCCAGGTAAAAGTCGGAACACCTGTAGTAGAAGGAGCAAAAGTGTCCGCAACCGTGCTAACGCACATAAAAGGTAAGAAAGTGTTGGTTTTCAAGAAGAAACGACGCAAAGGATACCAAAAATGTAATGGTCATCGCCAACATTTTAGTCAAATTCAAATTAATGAAATTAACGCTTAAAAATTTTTAGATTATGGCACATAAGAAAGGAGTAGGTAGTTCCAAGAACGGACGCGAATCGGAAAGCAAACGTTTGGGCGTTAAAATTTACGGTGGTCAATTTGCTAAAGCCGGAAATATTATCGTCCGTCAACGAGGCACAAGACACAACCCAGGTCAAAACGTAGGTATAGGTAAAGACCATACGCTGTTTGCTTTAACTGATGGTATTGTCGTTTTTCGTAAGAAACATGATAACAAATCATACGTATCAGTAGAAGCAATCGCAGAAAATTGAACATAGATAAATACGTTTTATTAGGTAAAACTCTCGGAAAGTCAGATTTCCGAGAGTTTTTTGTTTATACCTGCAAGTAAAGTCTTATAATGTTGATCAAATTTTTAGATATATCAGATTGATTATAAGTCTTTTAAGTTTCATCTTGTCTTAAATTAAAAGAACAATTTTTTGTAGTATGTATGTTAAAATCGACTTTTGTAATGTCAGAATTTTTGTTAATTTTGTACGCCTTTGATAGACCATATTAGACAATACTGTTTAAATATTAATAAATCATATAAAAATTAATCAACTATGTCAAAAGTGAAGTATGTTTACACCTTTGGAGACGGAAAAGCCGAAGGTCGTGCCGACATGAAAAACCTTTTAGGAGGTAAAGGTGCCAATTTATGTGAAATGAATCTTTTGGGGGTTCCAGTTCCAGCAGGATTTATTGTTACAACTGAAGTTTGCACAATATATAATCAAAAAGGTAAAGATGCTACTGTAAATCTTATTAAAGATGAGGTTGAGACTGCAATTAGCCAAGTCGAAATAATAATGAAAGCTAAATTTAATGCAGCCGGAGATGGTTTCCCGTTGTTGCTTTCTGTTCGTTCGGGTGCCCGTGTTTCTATGCCCGGTATGATGAACACCGTATTAAACCTCGGTTTAAATGATAAAACAGTAAAAATATTAGCCGAAAAATCAAACAACGAACGTTTTGCTTATGACTCATATCGTCGTTTTATACAAATGTACGGCGATGTTGTTATGGGTGTTCAGGCTGAAAAAGGACACCATGACCCGTTTGAAGTGGAAATAGACAAATTAAAAAAGGAAAAAGGATATAAGTTAGATACCGAATTTACTGGCAACGACCTA
>DAOSIN010000128.1:0-6099 GCA_035366675.1 Salinivirgaceae bacterium
GAATGGCGGCTTCGGCAATAACCTCATTCCCTTTCATTAATCGTAATTCTCCCATTATAAATGAAATATTTTAACGTTTGTGATTTAATTGATTTTTAAGCATCTTTCAAATTGACTTTGTAAACAGTGATAACACTGTCAGGACAAACTACAGCGCAATTTGCGCATCCTATACATTTGTCAGGGTTCTCCATATATGCAAAGTTATATCCTTTGCTATTTACTTCTCTTGCAAGTGCAAGAGTTTTTGTCGGACAAGTAACTACGCAAACGCTGCAACCTTTGCAACGCTCCTTATCAACGACAACTGCTCCTCTAATTTTAGCCATAGTCTCTTTAATTTTTATTTATGATTTACAAAATTATTAATTAATTATTAAATTCTATCAAAAAACATTATGTTGTAAAGCTTACTTGACTGGGTTGTCAGCGTTGAACTGTTTTAGTCTCTCCTCAAGAATAGGCATCATTGTTAGTTTAGTTTGCGAAACGCAGGCTCGTAAGCCATCAACTTTTTCGCTTCCTGTTGAACCTAATGTAATTGCGCTTATTCCATAATGGAGTAGTTTTTCAATCAGTTCTCCACCTTTCATGCCAGGATAGCCTATTGTAAAATAGAAACCGTCTGCTATTGGTTCATCCATATCTTTATCGTAAACAATCTCGAAACCGTATTTTGTAAAGAGCTTTTTCATCATATGTGCTCTCTCTCCGTACTCTTTAACTTCGGCTACAATATTCAACTTTCCTTCGTTTGCAGCTTTAAACATGGCTGCCATAGCGAATTGTGCTGAATGCGGTGCTCCTGCACTCAGTGCGTATAGGATACGGTAAGTTAAAGTAATTACGTATTTACCTGCTCCAAAACGTTTTTTAAGCTGGTCGTAGTTACGGGTTGCAATGTAGTCGCTGAGAACAATTACTGCCATCCTTTGACCTGCGTAGCTGAATATTTTAGAACTTGATATCAACATTACCCAGTTTTTAGTGTAATTAGCAACTGAGGGTTGATATGGTGGTTTTCCCGGCGTCGATAAGTCTCTTCTAAAGTCCATGCCAAAGTATGCAAGGTCTTCAACAACTATAACATCGTATTTGGTCGCTAATTCGCCGATAATTTTCAACTCTTCGTCTGTTAAACAAACCCAAGTAGGATTGTTCGGGTTGCTGTATATTATTGAGTTTATGTTTCCTTTTGATAAGTACGATTCAAGCTTATCGCGCAGTTTTTCACCTCTGTATTTATATACATCAAAAGAGGCAAACTTGTGCCCCATAACCATAAACTGTTGTTTTTGTACTGGAAAACCAGGGTCAATAAACAGCGCAGTATCTTTCTTTGGGTCTAAATTTGAGTTTGCAAGAAATACAGCATAACCGCCTTGCATTGATCCAACGGTTGCAACACAACTTTCGGGTTTTACATCAACGTTGATAAAGTTTTTTACAAATTTTGCTGTCTCCTCCTTTAATTCTCTGACGCCCTCAATTGAAGGATAGCTTCTGGCTACACCGCGACGAAGGGCTTCGATTTCAGCGTCAACTCCAACTTTCACAGGATCTAATCCCGGAACGCCCATCTCCATGCGGATAAATTTCTCGCCACTTTTATTCTGTATTAAATCAACGATCTTTGCTATTTCGCGAATGCTTGTTTTGCCGACATCTTCTATGTTTAATTGATTAAGTACTGATCGGACAATTTCTCCATCTATAGGTGTTTTTTTCATAATATATTAGTTAAAAGTTAAAAACTATTAGCTGTTGGCGATTGTGTTGGAAATTTATAAAACTTCTACCGACAATTACCATCCACCATTCACCAAAAAAGACCAAAAAGTCTCATTATGATTCAAGTCACGAAATTAATGAAAATAATCGGAAATGTTGTAATAATTATTGATTAGATTCATTATAAATTGTGGCACCTCTACGATACACATACTTTCAGTTTTGGGTAACCACTTACTTTACAAACTTTTAACTCAAGCAGTTTTGTATTTCTACTGCAACTTTTTCCATAAGCCAGCGTGGGGTGGAGGTAGCACCACATATTCCAACTGAAATATTATTTAAGAACCACTCCATTTTCAACTCATTTGCAGAGCTTACAAAATGGGTATTCGGATTATTTTGTAAACAAGCCTTATACAACAGATTTCCGTTGCTGCTGTCTTTCCCTGAAATAAAAATCACTATATCGTGCTTTTCGACAAATTCGCGCAGCTCTCGCTCTCGATTGGAAACACGTTTGCAAATAGAGTCGTTAACTTCGACACCTGCTTTGCAGAAACTTTTTAATGCTTTCGAAACATCTTTAAACTTGTCCTGAGGCATAGTTGTTTGAGAAAAAAGAATTATAGGCTTTAATGGTTCTATAAGTTGTTGAATTTCAGTAGTGTCTGATATAACTATTGCCGTATTGTTTGTTTGACCTTGTAGTCCAATCACTTCGGCATGACCCTTCTTGCCAAAAATTACTATCTGTGAGTTAGGATTTTCGATAAACGACTGTTTTATACGGTGTTGCAGCTTTAACACAACAGGACAAGTAGCATCAATTAGCTGATGCCCATGTTTTTCAATTAACTTGTAGGTTGATGGAGGCTCTCCGTGCGCACGAATCATGATATGGGCAGGTTTCATTTGTGCTATGTCTTGGTGGGTTATAGTTACCATACCTTTTTTTTCTAAACGTCTTACCTCTTCTGCATTGTGCATAATTGAACCTAAACAGAAAAGTTTTTCGTTTGGATTTTCGGCGAGAAATTTCTCGGCTCTATCAACAGCCGTGACAATTCCAAAACAAAATCCAGATAATGGGTCTATAGTTACTCTTATCATTTTCCTTTAAAAATATCGGGACGTTTTAATTTAATAATCGATATTGCATGTTGCAATTGCTCCTGTTTGCTCATATTACTATTGTCAATTACATAGGCATCGTCGGCTTTTTTTAATGGGCTTACTTCGCGGTTTTGGTCGATAAAATCGCGATTTTGAATATTTTTAGCCACCTCAGACAATGTTACATTATCACCCTTTTTTTTCATTTCGTCGTAACGCCGTTGAGCGCGTATTTCAGGCGAGGCGGTTAAAAACAGCTTAATATCGGCATTTGGAAAGACGACGGTGCCAATATCCCGACCGTCAAGTATTACATTCATTGATTTTCCTAATGTGCGTTGTCTATCAACCAATATGCTGCGAACCTCAGCTATTGTGCTTACTAGGCTTACGTTGTTAGACACCTCCATTGATCGTATCTCATTCTCAACATTTCTGTCATTCAGGTATAATTGAACTTGCCCCTCAACCTTTTTGAAAACCATAGTAGTTGACTTAAGTATTTCGATAAGTTTTTCTTCTTCTACGGTGTTGTTGCTTATCAGATTATGTTCAATAGCAAGAAGCGTTGCGCCACGATACATTGCTCCTGTATCGATATAAATTAATCCAAGCTCTTTTGCTATATCTTTAGCTAATGTGCTTTTTCCGCACGAGGAGAAGCCGTCAACTGCAATTACAATATTATCCATATATCCAAGATTTTTGTGCATAAAGTTTGTTTTGTAACATTTGTTTTATTATCTTAGCTTTTTTATTGTTAAGAAACAGTAACAAAAAAGTATTGTCTTTGGTAATTAGTTTTTAGATTTTAATTATCCAAAGGTAAAACAAAAAAATGAATTTTTGTTTTAAATTGTGGCAGGCTTTTTGAGAAGATATATTACCTTATGTATTATACACTAAGCGAGACAAAAAAGCAGTGGTTCATAAAAGAATTTTATTTGAAAACAGATAGAAATTTCTATATTTACAAATATAAACAAAGAGACTATGTTATCCAACACTTTAATAATAAAAGCAACTCGTCAAACACCGGGGGTCCATTTCGATTGCAAAGAGGGAGTATTTCATATTTTCGGACAATCATATCCCGAAGATGCAAATGAGGTTTATAAGCCTATTTTTGACTGGTTGTCAGATTTTGAGCCTGAGCAGGGCAAGCAGTATATTGTCAAAATAGATATGAAGTACTATAATACTGCGTCATCGAGGAAACTATTTGATTTGTTACGAGCTTTCAATGAACTATATCGAAACAATTACCTGTTTACAGTGCAGTGGTATTACAATGAAGAAGATGAAGATATTTTAGACTCTGGACGAAATTTTGATGAATTAATAGAATTGCCATTTGAGTATATTGTAAATCCTCCGCGGCCAAGAAAATAAACTCTCAATTTACTCTATTTATGGCAGATAAAACAACCAATTTCGCTGCCCTTATACCTGCTCGTTATGCAAGTTCTCGTTTCCCAGGTAAACCTTTAGTAAATATTTACGGTAAACCCATGATACAGCACGTTTATGAACATGCTTCGGTACTTTTTGAGCAGTGTGCCGTAGCTACAGACGATAAGCGGATAGCTGATGCTATAAAGGCTTTTGATGGTAAGTTTATTATGACAGCTTCACATCATCAAAGCGGAACAGATAGATGTGCAGAGGCTTCGGAAATCGCCGTAAAAGAACTCGGTTGGGAAATTGATGTAGTTGTAAATATTCAAGGCGATGAACCTTTTGTGCAGGCTGAACAACTGAAACAAATTTGTGCCTGTTTCGATAATGAAAAAATACAAATAGCTACACTTATTAAGAAAATAGGCACAGAGACCGAGCTTTTTGATATAAACAAGCCTAAAGTAGTGATAGATACGAATGGCAGAGCAATTTATTTTAGTAGAAACCCTATCCCCTTTATGCGTGGCAAACCAAATGACCAGTGGTTAAACAGTCATGTTTATTACAAGCATATTGGCATGTATGCATACCGTTTGAATACATTGCAAGAAATTTCAAAACTAAAGCAAGGGAAATTAGAAATTGCTGAGTCATTAGAACAACTTCGCTGGATTGAAAATGGATTTACGATACAAACTTCATTAACAGATATTGAAAACCTTTCTGTCGATACTCCAGAAGATTTGGCACAACTTCTTTCGAAAGAAAACCAATGATTTTTTGGACAAAAAAATAGAGGGAAAACCAAAAAAATATTTTTTGAAATATAATTTGAAATTGCTATTTTAGCGCACCATAAAGCAATTACTATCCGCATTTTATATTAACAAGTTACAGTCAATACAATTATGAGTGTTAAGGAATGAATGTCGTTTTTGGGTATTGATTGACAAAGACAAAATTTTAAAATTTTTATATTATTAATTATGGTATATGAGCAAAAAATCTAAAATAACAACCTCTCCAAAAAAATGTATGCATATTGCAATTGCTGGAAACATTGGATCAGGAAAAACGACTCTTACTGCGTTATTAGCAAAACATATGGGATACGAGCCGCGTTATGAAGATGTTGATGACAACCCATATCTGTTTGATTTTTACAACAATATGCAGCGGTGGTCATTTAATCTTCAGATATTTTTTTTAAATAAGCGTTTGAATCAAATTATTGATATTCGTAATTGTGGAAGCAATGTAGTCCAAGATAGAACCATATATGAAGATGCGCATATTTTTGCACCAAACCTACACTCTATGGGCTTGATGTCATCGCGTGATTTCGAGAACTATTTTAGCCTTTTTAAACTGATGAGTTCGCTTGTGTCGCCTCCCGATTTGGTTATCTATTTGCGAGCGTCGGTGGCGAAACTTGTGGCGCAAATACAAAAACGAGGTCGCGAATACGAGAATTCTATAAGATTAGATTACCTCAAAGGCTTAAATCAACAGTATGAGGAGTGGGCAGCCAATTACAAAGATGGCAAGTTGTTGATTGTTGATGTTGACGAATGTGACTTTGAAAATAATCCCGAAGATTTAAGTTATGTAATTGACAAGATAAACGTGGAGCTTCATGGACTCTTTAAAAGCAATTAGCAATTAGCAATGAACAATTAGCAATTAGGTGGCTGATTATTATATCAATAGCCCCGACTTTCAAGTCGGGGATTATGTTGGCGCACGTATTTTTGGGCTTTAGCCCAAGTAATGCGGTTTGCGCGGGCAACGATTTCAACGTAGAGACGGAGCATGCTCCGTCTCTACAACACCGTGACATTCAATTGATTT
>DAOSIN010000129.1:0-6090 GCA_035366675.1 Salinivirgaceae bacterium
CGTCAATTAGTTTGGTAATTTCTATCTTTTTAAATTACAATTATTTTATACATTGCCTCGACATTCAATTTGTTGCTAAAAGCCTTCAACATTTATATAGACAGCGCATGCGCTTTCTATACTTTCAACTTTATGAACTTTTAACTCTATAAATCAACCTACTCCTCCCGTTATATAGGGTGTTGCTCTTATTAATTCACCTGTTTCGCCATTCAGAATTTCAACTGTTTCTAAACTTGGATAAGCAGTATAGGATCGCCCGTCATTCAGTTCTATTAAAATCGTGTGATTGGCAAATCCATCATCTGGCGTATAGCGATATATTGCTTTTTTGATATCGCTTAACTTGGTTGGTTTTATAAATCCCTGCTCGTCTTCTTCAGAAATTAAATCACATATAAATTGTTCTTTATCTCCCTCAAACACGCCCATACATTGTTCCGATACATAGCTCGGTAAAATGTACTGCAAACATCTGTCAACATCAGTGGCGTTTAGTGCAGTAGTAAAACCTTCCACTAGCTGCTGGTGTGTGCTGTTTTGGGTAGGATATTCGTTCAGGTGCACAAACCGCTCGTTTTGCCATTTATAAATCTGCATTTCCAATCCATTTATGTTTAGAAAAACAGATGTTCCTCGGCGTGGGACGTGACAGGTAATCCAATTATCGCTATGGTTTATTGCTATACTTTCTTCTACAGAACGTTGCATTTCTTCTATTCCAAATTTTGTTGTGGGTGCTACTTTTCCGTTACTGTGAAGATAAAATGAGTAACCTCCGAAACCACTTGTAGCGATTAATTTATCGCCATTTTTCAAATTCCAGTAGCACATTTCCCAACTACTGTGGTCTTCAAGTTCTAACCGAAGATACCCGTTTTTGAAATCACAAACATTAATATATTTTTCCAACTCGGCTGGCTTATCTGAAGGTAGAAGCAGAAAAGCATCGGAAGGAAGCAAATGAAAAAGTGTTTTTATGTTAACCTGCTGCTGCGCAATAACATTTGAAGTTGCTCCGAACAGTGCCACTACGAGCAATGAGAGTATAATTTTTGTTGTTTTCACTGTTTCTTTTTTTAGAAAGTTGTTTTTCAAATTACTTTTTTTAGTCTCCTAAAAATCCCAATCCTTGGACTATCGGATTCATGTAATAGGTATCATCTTGAGTTAGTCGTAACCAACCGACCAAACCGAAAGCGGTTCGCGCTAAGTAGTTCATCATTGGTTTTCCCATATCTATTTCAGGCTCAGCAAGCAATATTTCTATTTCATAACCCACTGGCAAAGTGGCAACTAATTCTCCTTGATTGCGTTTTTCACTATATAACTTAACAGGTTTCAACAATTTACCTTTTACGTCAACATAGTAGAAGGGTTGCGGAATTTCAGTAACTTTTTCGTTCCCAAACTTAAATTTTATCCGCTGATTGAACATTCTGTTTGAATTCCCAGATGTGTAAATAACTCCGTTCGAATTGATACACATCTCATCAGCTGCTCCTCTCCAAATGAAGTTGTTGTTTTTGTCGGTAATAAAAAAAACGGGGTCGCCACTTGGTCCGGGTGAATAAAGCACGTTTACGTGCTCTGTCATTGTTTTGTTTTTATACCGTCCGAGTAAAATCTTGTCGTCATACTCATAGGCTTCGAAACAGGGATCTATTTTTGGGAGCGCACGACAGGGTTTAAATATAGGGGTGAACGATGCTGGTTCATAACCAAACCGTGAACCGTCTCTTTCGACCGCGTTTGCATCATTCCACGTTAAATAGGGGAACGATTTTTCCGCTTGCGCCCAAAGCAATTGGAAAGATAGCGTGAGGAATAAAAGCAATATCGTTGTTTTCATTATCTTCAGTTTACAAAGGGTTTGTAAAATATCTCAACTACATCTAAAATGGTGATGTGTATCTGCTATATTTGCTTTCTTCGTCCACGATGAGCTTATCACCCGATTGTCGAATGAAGAATGTAGTGGTTGATTCAGCCGCTAAATCATTTATTAAGAACGTGTACGAATCATCTTGTTGGAACACAGCAGAAATGTCTGGTGGCATAAACTGCCCGTCGTCGTCAACATGCCATACACTCATAGCATATCCATCTTCGCTTTCTTCAAATGTTGAGGGAAATTCAATGTAGGCACGTTTTTCATCGGCTGTTTCAGTCATATATACACCTAAAGCTTGGTTACCTACGTTTTCAAATTGCACTGAAAAGAAACTATTTTGACCATTTTCCCCGTATGAGATTACCTTCTGTGCACTCATTACTTTTCGTCCAAACTGTTTTTCTAATGCCTTAAGAGTGCTTTCATCTGCCTCTTCAATATCTTCAGGTTGTGTATACGAAATAAGCTGATTTTCATCTAAATAACTCTGATTGACAAGCAATATCGTTTCCCACACAGCGAAATATTCATTTGCATCGGGCGGACACATATTACCTTCTAGGTTATCGAATATAGTACCACAAAGATTGTCGAAGTTCTCATAATTTTCTCTATGATTATCGTCTTCTTCATTTCTTTGCTGAATGCCTTTATATTTTACGCGATATATCTTGCCATTATGTATGGCAAAATTAAGCTCGTTAAGAGAATCTATTTCACCAGATTCATTTTCTTGTGTAATAAGGAATTTGCTCCCATCTCTGTTGCTAATGGCAAATTTATATATTGCTGGGCGGGCTGATTGCGTTTCAGCATTATTTTGTTCTGCTGTTAGTTCTGATGTTGATTTTTCGCTATTTGTCCTTCCTCCTCCACAACTCAATAGAGCAAAAAACGGAAATAGTAGCAATAGTCTTAAATAATTTTTCATATTGTTTGAATTAATAAAATTAATAAAATTGGAAGTTCGAAGCAATTTTTCGGGTTTTTAAATGCTTGATAATAATTTAATAAACATTTTCGTTTGTTCTTACCTGACAAACAATACTGTTGCAAAATAGATGTCTCATTTTCCTGAAGCAGGTTCAAACTTTGTTGTATTGGTTGTTGACAACCTTCCCATTGATAGATTTAAAACACTTCTAAAGTGCAAAACAGTATAAAAGCTCTTATACAAGTTTAAAGTTTTTTTTAATTATAAAAACACAATATAGAAGCCCAAAAACTAATCTTTGGACTTCTATCTTACATACTTTAAACTTTTGGTTTATTTGATTCCATATTTTTCCGCTCTGTATGGATGATTTTCTCTTAAATCATCAAACTTCAAATACATGGGTAAAACATTTATTTCTGCAGTATTGTAGTACACATCGCGGTTATATTCCATAAACTCCTCAAATCGGCTGTTAAGTTTTTCAATAAATGGAGTGAGCACATCAGCTCCATCTACTGTGGGAAAAGTTTGACAAGCGAGGAGATAATTGAACTTTTCCTCTTCCGTTATTCCATCAAGGAATGCACCGTATTTAACAACTTTGTAAACGGTGGCATCAACAATTTCACTGCTTTCCTTGTCAAAATCAGCATTGAGCTGCGGATACTTATCCAATAAAGCACTTAATTGTTCAATTCCTTCTACCCAAATTTCATTAAAATCATTAGCAAACTCTTTTGGGCTTAATTTTGCAATTTCTTCAGGGGTTCTGTCTTTTATGCCGGTATTCCCACCTGAACACGACACAGCGGTTACGGCTACCGCTACAACCATCGTTGTTAGAATTTTTTTCATTTTGCACATTTTTTATTGATTAATATTTAAGTTAGATGTTAAGTTTATGAATTATATTCAACTCAAATAAAAACTCAGTAGCTTAACATCATTCATCTTATAGCAATCCAACATGTTTATACAATGTTTGTGACTCTTCATCATCATGTTCTTCTAAAAATTCAAGTATCATAAAAAGACTCACTGTATCCATCGTAAAATCTTTATCATCTCCTTCGAAAATGGTACCTACAACACTATTTAATTCATATATCTCAGTTTCACCACCATTCATTCCTTCCAAATATTGAAGAGCCATAATTCGTCTTATCTCAGTTGCGTCTTCCTCACCAAATGTGCGATACTGCTTAATCAACGGGATGAGTCGAGCAAACGTTTTTTCACGTTCGAGCTTCACATTTTTTTTCAATCTAGCAGTTATTTTAGGTGACTTGGCAAGATTATCATAAAGGAAATTAAATGCTTGTGCGGCAATATTCCCCATTTTGGTTCCTAATTCTTCTGGTGTCATCTCTTTTTGGTTTTGATTATTATTTAAATGAATTGCTATTGAATTCCTGGCATTTTAGAAGCATATTTTATTATACCGCTTGGAATAATACTCATCACGGGAAATTTTGCAGCATTAACAAGATCGGCTGCGAATGATCCCAATAGAAACTCTATTAATTCAGGTTGCTGATGTGTGGTTATCAATATCATACCTGGATTTTTTTTAGAATAATTCAACATTTTCTGTTTTCTTGATTTTCCGCTATATTGGATAACCTCTCCTGTACATGCCATTTCTCTTGAAGCAATATACTCTACTACTAATGCCATTTGATTTTTCAAATTGGTTATTACTTGTTCATCGGAAGTTGATACAAGTGAAACAGCTTTTATGGTTGAACCTAAAAGTTTAGCTATTCTAATAGCAAGAGGAACTTTTTCACGAGTCTCTTTTGCTAAGTCTAATGGGAGAATTAAGTTGCTGAAATTATCTGTTTCACACCCTACTTTAACTGTAATTACAGGTATGTCAGATTCTGCCACAATTCTAAGGGCATTACTACCAATTATTTTCTTTTTTATATTACTAGCGGCAGTAGTTCCCATGATTATACAGTCAACTTCTGTTTTTTCTGCTGCTAATAAAATGGTGTCGCAAAGTTTTCCAAACAGCACAAGTGTCGAAAATTGCTCTGGGTCAATTTTTTCAGTTTCTGAGAGCATTCTTAGTTTTTCATGTATTTTCCCGACATACGTCTTTTTTTCACTTTCATCAAAAAAATTCCATGGCGGAATATTCTCTCTAACTACATGCAACGCAATAATTTTAACATCTCTGCCTTGTGCAATATATTTTGCCTGTCTTAGTCCAGAAAAGGATTGATCGGAAAAATCGATCGGAACTAATATTTTAATAGTGGATTGATTCATTTTTTTATTAATTTTGAGATTTATTTCCACAAATCTACAAAATTATGGCACAAATACAACAATCTGAACTAATTTTAAATCCTGATGGAAGTATATATCATCTAAATCTTTTGCCCGAAGATATTTCAGACTTAATAATTCTTGTGGGCGACCAAGACAGGGTGCCTGCTGTTTCTCATTTTTTCGATACTATTGAGGTAAAAAAACAAAATCGTGAATTCAGAACACATACAGGGACATACAAAGAACGCCGAATATCTGTAATTTCAACAGGAATAGGCACCGATAATATTGACATAGTAATCAACGAGTTAGATGCTTTAGTTAATATCAATCTGAAAACAAGAGAGGTAAAGTCCGAGCACAAGACTCTAAATTTTATAAGAATTGGCACTTCGGGTGCACTGCAAGCTGATATACCAGTAAATACACCTGTCGCTGCTGCCATTGGGTGTGGTTTCGACGGTTTGTTAAATTTTTATGCCAACAGAAACAAAGCGAGTTTGCTTACATTGGAAAGTGCTTTCTTAGAGCACATGAAATGGAATAGGCTGTTAGCAACACCATATTTTGTTGAGGCGTCTGATTTTCTTCTTGAGAAAGTTGCATTCGATATGGTTCAAGGCATAACCATATCAGCTCCGGGCTTCTATGGACCTCAAGGACGTGTTTTGCGACTCCCGATTGCAGATAGCAACATTAATGACAAAATAGCCTCTTTCGCGCACGATTCTAATAAAATTACAAATTATGAAATGGAGTGCAGTGCTATTTACGGCCTGTCCAAATTACTGAATCACAATGCATTAACAATTTGTAATATAATTGCAAATCGACAAAGAGGTGAGTATAGCTCTGATTATAAACAACATATCGTTAAATTGATAAAAACAGTACTTGACAGATTTACGGCATAGGCTGTGTCTCACAAGTGCCCAACTGCTGTACTTCGACACTTAGGCTTCGCTCAGTGCAACGCATA
>DAOSIN010000130.1:0-6079 GCA_035366675.1 Salinivirgaceae bacterium
TTTGAAAAAAACTTAAATTTAATTTGTTTTTTACTTAGAATACTCAGCCACCGTGAACGGTCGCCGAGCAAAGAGTTTCACTTCGACATTTCGACTGCGTTCAATGCAACGCTATGCTCAGTGCGGAGCGGATTTCTAATTTCTAACGGCTTTCACACTTTATAAGCTTTTAACTCAATATCTGTGATAATCTGTCTAATCTGTGACATCTGCGTTCTATTCTTTCTATTCGCGCTTAGAGTTTAGAAAAAAATCTCCTATATCTCTGAATATGGTGTCTAACAGGTTTATTTCTACATCGCAGTGCTCTGCGTCTTCCACAATAATCAGCTGCTTTTTGGGTGTGGGGATTTTATCGAAAACCTTTTGCGACATCCAAACAGGTGTTTGTAAATCGTTTTTTCCAACATACATTAGGATTGGAATGTTGAGTTTATCAGCACAATTAAGGGGATATAAATCTTCGGGATAATCATTGGGAATTATAAATCCCGTTGTGTCTTTTACTGTGGCTAAACATCGTTTTAAATCGGGCAAGGTGGTGATTAAACTTCTACCAGCTATTGCTTTTAATTTTGGATTGGTAACGGCAGTTGCAAAAGTAAGGTAAAATCCTGTGGAATAACCATAAGCAAAAATTTTTGTCGTATCGGTTTCTGGCATATCGAAAACATAATCGACAACCGCATCGTAATCTTTTAGAAATTCTGGGATAACCAAGTATTCCTGTTTTATTTCCCATTTTTGACTATCGCCAAAGCCTCGCCAATCGAACATAAAAACATTTACATCGTGAACCAAAAACTCGTTTGCCATCCAAATTGTGTAGCTTTTGTTACCACCGTCTCCATCGCATAAAATTATTGTTGGCTTTTTATCTTCGTGTGTGATTTCTCTGTTTTCGACGGGATTTTTTACGTAATAATTGAGAGCACTATCTCTATCTACTTTCCCCTGAGATGGAATAAACCAACCGCTTATTTCAACGCTATCTTTAGTTAGAACCGTTTTTTTGCTGTAGTGTAGTCCAAAACTATTTGGTGTGATGTGGATTACAGTGTCGGGTTTTATACAATATGCATTGTAACTTAACAACGCTATTGTAATTGCTGTGAGAAAAAATTTAATTTGCTTCATAGCTTTGTGTTTTATGCACGACTACGGAGTTCAAAGGTTGTAAGGTTAAAAGTACTTTTTCTTTTTAGATGTCATTGGCAATTAAGACAATTGTAAACCTTCTAATCAGTCATCAACATCTTTAATATCAACAAACTTTGCCTCTCCTTGCATAATCTCACGGAGTTCTGAGTTTAGATATTTCTGATTTTCAACAAATTCGGCATCTTCAGAGATTATTTCAATCTCATCGCTATTGAACTTACTCAGAAGCCATATTATTTTGTCGTAAATTTTGTCGTTTATTCTTAATCTTATGGTTTTCATATGGTTATATTTTCAGTTTAAAGTCGTCAAAATTCACATACTTAATCTTTACGTAAAGACAACTAATTTTTTAATCAAAAATGTTTTATACTCATAACTTTTACCTGTCAATGATTTCATCTAATAGTTTTTGAGACTCCGTATCTCCCAAGTTTATTGCATTCTGAAGGTCTTGCTTTGCTTTCGGAATATCGTTTAGTTCGATAAAGGCGACTGCTCTGTTGTAATAGATGTCTCTCTTTTGACTGTTATTTGTAGATGTTTCTAAAGCCTTGGTTAAGTGCAAAATAGCTCCTATATAATCTTTCTTGAGCAGTAGAGCCGTGCCTATATTGTAATCGCTGTCGGCAGAGGTTTCGTTGTCCAGCGCAACCTCCTTGTATTTGTTGGCAAAAAGAGAGATATTGTCAATACCTGTTTTTTTAAGATAAGTTCTATTTATCTCTTTTAGTTTTTCAAAATCTCTGCCTCTATCGGTATGTTTTATAATGATGATTGTGTTGTTGTTAGCGTTTATGTGTGCCTGTTCGACTATTTCTCGGTTAAAAACAGTGTTGTCAGCCATTAGCAATGAATCCAATGTGTTTTTTTCAACGCTATTCATATCGAACAAGATGTTTACTAATGCTAAAGTTTTCTCGTCCTTTTCAAGAAAATAGTATGATTTTTTGCGATTGAAAAATGTGTTTGAAATATAATGGAAGCTCTCTCCCTCGGTTCTAATAGGGTTAACCATAAAGGAAAAATCGAGGTTATATAAGTCGGCTGGCGTGTAATAGTTGTTTGGAGTATTAATATGCTTTTCCCTTATCCCAAAGTCCTTTGAATTGTGGTTAAAGTCATTCCACCCAATCCTTTGATGTTCGCTCCACGGCATGAGATTAAAATGTTCTTTGTCTTCTATTTTAAACTCTTGGTTGGTATCAAAATTTACGGTTGAGCCGTGCTTGACTAAATAATCAAAAGCACTTACCGTTTTATCGCTTAGAGGAAGATTATAGTTTGTTTTCCAAAAAACGGAATCAAATCCTACGGCAAGAATTCTTTCATAATCGTTTGATAAACAGGGGTCGCTTGTAAAAACTGGGTCGATATAAGACGCTCCCTCGTGGAACAGCAAAAACAGAGCTTTGGTATTTATTTTCATCGTCTGCTCCGATGAGAAATAATCGATATCATAGTTAACTGTTATATATTTTATGTGTTGCAAGTTTTGTGGATTGTAAACAATCTGAATATCAATACTTAAAAGCTCCAATCTGTGTTGCGGATTTATTGGCGCGAAAACACTCTTTTGAGGTTTCTCAATTAGCAGGTCAACTTTTACTATCTTTTTTGTAGCTCTATCGAATGTTAAGCTACCGCTAAAAAGATTTTTATCTTTTGCCTTAAATGTATATACTATGTAACTATTTGTACCACCAGTTCTTGCAGTTATTGTATAGTTCTTTTTGATTGAATTTAGGCTCATCTTTCCGGGCCACAAAGGTAAATATGTGTTGTCGTCGGTGCTGTACAACTTGTAGTTTATCAGAATATCGGACGTATTTAAACTATAGAAATAAGAATTTGAATCGTGACCATATCTGCCCATTTTGAGATTTGCGCTTGCAATACCTGAATTATCAGTATATTCGCAATTGTACAAACCCTCGATAATTTCGACTGGCATCACACCATTGAAACTACTTAGCGAGAAGAACGTTTTACCAAAATATCCGCTTTTAGATTTTCGATAACCGTCAACGATTGAATAAAAGTTTTTGTAAATCAAATTCGGGTCTTTTTCGACAACTTTTACTTCGTCTAACATTATGCTTGCGGGCTTTAACTTGATAACACTGATTTTGCTAAAATCTTGTATAGCAACAGTTTTGCTTTCAAATCCCATAAACGAGAAGATTACAGAGTCGCCAATGTATTTGCTTTCAACAAATAAGGAGAAAAGTCCCTCGTTAGATGAAATTGTTCCGAAACTTGTGTTTTTAATCTGTATAGAGACAAATGGCAGGGCTTCTAAACTTTGCTCATCAACGACCTTGCCTTTAATAGTAAGTTGACTGTACGCATTTGTTTGCAAAAATAAAACCGCAAACAACGTTAGCATAAACACCGAGATTCTCATATTTTCATAATTTGTTTAATGTTTGAGTGTTAGAATACAAATGTAACACAAATTGTAATTTTATAACAGTCATATGGTAGGTAAAAGGTACAAGGCAAAAGTGTGCCGCCATACGAGTGGGATAGTGTGCTATAGCACACGAGGCTGTCTCAAAAGTAAAATTTAACTAAAAAAGTAAGGAACGAGACAAAATGATTGTAGCCCAACCACTTCCTCACAAGAAAGACGGTGAAACGCCCAAATATTAATTTTTTTAAATTAATAGTATAAGTGCTATATGTGAGTTTTTTTCGTAACTTCGGGCGAAAAACAACTTAAAAATAATAGAAAAATGGGCAAAAAAACAGTATGGATAATTGTGATTGCTTTAATCGCAATTTTTGCAATTTCGGTAGTAGGTTCTTATAATTCAATGATTAAGAAAGAAGAGGGCGTTACTGCGCAGTGGGGTAATGTTAAGAATGTTTATCAACGCAGGCTCGACCTTATTCCCAACCTTGTGAACACCGTAAAGGGGTATGCCGACTTTGAAAAAGAGACTCTAACTGAGGTTATTGAGGCGCGAGCAAAAGCAACTCAAACAACAATTGACCCAACAAACTTGAGCGAAAGCAATATCAAGCAATTTCAGGCAGTGCAAAGTGAGTTGAGCAGCGCATTGTCGCGTCTGATGGTTACAGTGGAACGCTATCCTGATTTGAAGGCAAGTCAAAATTTTCTTGAGCTGCAATCGCAACTTGAAGGCACCGAAAATCGCATTGCCGTCGAAAGAAGAAAGTTTAATGAGGTCGTACAAGATTTTAATTCGTACATCAGACGTTTCCCAAAAAACATTTGGGCAAATCTTTTTGGTTTCGAGAAAAAAGCTTATTTCGAGGCTGATGAAGGTGCAGAAAAAGCTCCAACCGTTCAGTTTTAAAACTGCTTTCTAGGCTGAGCATGACAGCACCATCGTTGAATGTGTGTTGGTTCAGTTTTTTATGTGCCTGTACAAAAATATTAAATTGTTGAAAATGAAATCAAAAGATTATTTCACTGCTGAGCAAAAACAGCAAATTGTTGATGCAATTCACGAAGCAGAACTCAACACTTCGGGCGAGATTCGCGTGCATATTGACACTAAATGTAAGGCGAAAAACCCACTCGACCGTGCCGTGCAAGTGTTCAATAAACTTGAAATGCACAAAACCGATTTGTACAACGGTGTTTTGATTTATCTGTCTGTATCAGACCGTAAGTTTGCAATTATTGGTGATGAGGGGATTGACCAAAAAGTGCCTCACGACTTTTGGGATAGTACCAAAAATTTGATGATCGAACATTTTAAAAAGGGCGAAATGGTGCTCGGACTAACAGAAGGTATAAAACTTGCAGGTTTGCAGTTGAAAGAGTTTTTTCCTTATCAAACCGGCGATATTGACGAGTTGTCTAACAAAATTTCTTTTGAATAAACAGTTTTTTTAACATAAATCATTTTTTTAAAGACTATCTATAACCTAAACCACATAAATTGACCATGATTCGCAGATTTCTTTTTTTATTAGCATATATCTTTTCAGCGAGCCTCCTGTTTTCACAAGATTTGCCTGATCCAATGTCGCCCCCGCGACTGTTCAACGACTTCGTAGGGATTTTGAACACAGACGAAACCAAGGCTCTAGAGCAAAAACTGCTCGCATTCAATGACTCTACATCGACTCAAATATACGTTATTGTTGTTTCTACAACCGGCGATTATGCGATTGGCGATTATGCTCAGCGTATCGGTGAGAAGTGGGGTGTTGGGCAAAAGGACAAGAACAACGGAGCAGTTATGGTTATTGTGCCTAAAACCGAAGAACGCCGTGGCGAAATCTTTATAGCAACAGGCTACGGACTTGAAAGTGTTATCCCCGATGCGGTCGCAAAACGCATCGTTGAACATGAATTTATACCTGTTCTCAAAAACGATACAATTGCAGGAAACCGTTATGCTATTGGGATCAACCGCTCGGTTGATGTTATTATACAGCTTGCCTCCAAAGAGTATTCAGCCGATGAATACTACGATTCCACCGGTAGTAATTCTGATGACTTTGATTCTGAACTAATTATATATATAATTATATTCATCATAGTTATTATTTTGGCTATAAGGCGATCGGGTTCGTTGAGTAGCGGTGGTGGAGGGTATAGTGGTAGCTCTAGTGGCAGTAGCTATAGTG
This sequence comes from Salinivirgaceae bacterium, assembly GCA_035366675.1. Taxonomy (GTDB): domain Bacteria; phylum Bacteroidota; class Bacteroidia; order Bacteroidales; family Salinivirgaceae; genus JAAYQU01. Next base: position 5,773 of record DAOSIN010000130.1, read on the forward strand.
GTAGTAGGTCCAGTGGTGGGGGTTTTAGAGGTGGTGGAGGTGGCAGTTTTGGTGGCGGTGGTGCTGGGGGAAGTTGGTAATTAAGAACATGCAAGCCACAACACTCTGATTTTCAGCTTATCTCCTCGACTTTGTTCAGCAGCAACTCTGCCTTTAATAGTAAGTTGACAGAATGCATTCATTTGCAAAAATGAAATAGCAAATAACGTTAACGTAAATACAGAGATTCTCATATTTTTAAATTTGAACACAGATAACATGGATTTTAAGTAGAGACGGAGCATGCTCCGTCTCTACAACTATTTCA
>DAOSIN010000131.1:0-6015 GCA_035366675.1 Salinivirgaceae bacterium
TTCGGGCTGTGCCACCTGCGATGGTTATTTTTATCGTGGGAAGGTGGTAGCCGTCGTTGGCGGAGGCGATACTGCCTGCGAAGAAGCCACTTATCTTTCAAAACTAGCCTCAAAGGTCTATTTGATTCATCGTCGTAACGAACTAAGAGCATCTAAAGCCATGCAAAATAAGGTGATGAATTCTAAAAATATCGAAATCCTCTGGGATAGTATAGTAGATGAGATTGTAGGCGAAAAAGAAGGATTTATGAAATCGGTGAATGGCATCATTATTAAAAATATAAAAACCAATGAAAAAAAGAAACTCACTCTGGATGGAGTATTTATTGCTATTGGACATAGACCTAATTCTGAAATTTTCGTTGGCCAGCTTGAGATGGATGAGGCAGGCTATATCAAAACCGTTCCAGGAACTACACTTACTAATGTAGAAGGCGTTTTTGCCGCTGGCGATGTTCAAGATCATTATTACCGTCAGGCTATTACTGCTGCGGGAACAGGAGCAATGGCAGCCATTGAAGCCGAACGCTTCCTTTCGAGTATCTAAGTTTCTAACCTAAAGTTTCTCTAAAAATTGACTTAAATATGGGGTTCAAATCAAACCTTATCTCCGAAAAATCTTTTGCTTCAATTTCTCTTCCTTCTGAATCTTTCCTACCAAATTTCTGACAGAAAAAAGAGCAATTTGCCGTAGCGCAATTTTTTGAACTTCTAAAAACAATAACTCGCTCACATCATCATCAGGCCTCATTTGATCAAAATTCTCAATCGCACATAAAAATACGTTATCGAGAGTATAATATAACAAGTCATTGTAAAAATATTGGTTAGGTAGCGAAAACAAATACTCGAAATATTGGACAACTAAACCTGTTTCTTCCTCTACTTCACGAATGAGAGCTTCTTCCGATGTTTCATTGATATCGACAAAACCACCCGGAAGGTCAAGCATAGCCGCTCCAGGATCATATTTTCTTTTGCTAAAAAGAATTTCACCTTTGGAATTCGGAATAATGGCCATTACGGCAGGAGCTGGATTATAAAACCATTCTAAACCACATACCGGACATTTCATCGATTTAATGCTGACGGATGTAAATCCATTTTCTCCACAACGCGGACAATATTTAAAGACTACAAAAGGATGTTCTGATGGAAGCTGCATTTTGTTTTTCGGTAGATTTTAAAAATTTAAACAGATTTTTTATTCCTGTACTCAGTGGGAGCACAACCATAGCAACGGTTAAATAAATCATAAAAATAAGTTCGGCTATTGAATCCCACCTGATCGATAATCTCGCTTACCGTAAGATGTGTACTTACGAGCAATAATGCGGCTTTCTCCAATCTGCGGCGATTGACCAGTTCATGCGGACTTACACCTGTCAGTGACTTGCACTTGGCATAAAGCGACGACTTGCTGATGGCCATCTTGTCGGCAATAAATTCAGCCGTCAAATGTTGATCATCAAGGTTCTCATCGATTAAAGTGATAATCTTATGCAAAAACGGATCGGGTATCTGACCAAAGGCTGCCAGACTATTACACGATTCTCCTACATTCTCCCTTAGCTTTCTGCGCATCTCGAGCAATTTCCCGATTCTTACCTTTAAATGTCTGGGATGAAAAGGCTTGGGGATGTATGAATCAGCTCCCGCCTCAAGGCCACTGATACGATCCTCTATTTCAGTACGTGCAGTGAGTAAGATGATGGGCAAATGACTGATGTCGAAATCCTGACGTATGGCTTTGCATAATTCTATGCCATCCATTTCGGGCATCATCACGTCCGAAACAATCAATTCAGGAAGCCATCTATGAATCATTTCCAAGGCTTCTCTTCCATTTTGCGCAGTGATAATACGATAATCATCCTTTATCACATCTACAATCACATTCATCACTTCCGGCTCATCTTCCACAATCAAAATCAAAGGCTTCCGCCCTGAGGTATTGGTTAGTGAAACTTTTTCCGGTTCTTGATTCTCATTCTTATCTAAATCTTGCGTAACTAAAACTTCAGTAGATGACTCTTCATTGAAAACATTCTCTTTGGATGGTATGTAAAAAATGATTCTTGCCCCTCTACCCGTCTTGTTTTCAGCACGTATACTGCCGCCCAATAGATCGATCATGCTACGCGTAACGGCTAGTCCTAATCCCGACGAATAAAATGCCGGATAATTCTTCATAGTTGTAGGATTATTCAAAGCAAATGGCTCAAACACCATCGAAATACGCGCTGGATCGAATCCTTCGCCTTCATCTTCTACAATAAACTTCACCCCATCCCCTTCTCCACCAATATAAATATTCACCTCGCCATCTTCTCGATTATACTTGGTTGCATTCGAAATTACATTGGTAAGAATGCTCTGAAGCTTTTCTCTATCCGTAAAAAACGACGAAATAAGTTCTCCTCGATGTATCTTGAATTTGATGCCTCTTTGCACGGCCAGAGTTTCTATGTCACTCACAACTTCTTCAGTTATTTCAATGGGATCGACCTTGCTAATATTGAGTTGTTCCTTTCCTTTTTCCAATTTCCTGAATTGAATAATCTCGCTGATTAATTTCTGCAATTTCAAATTACTCCGATAAATTCCCAGAAGTTTCTCCCTAAATTTAGTTTCCTTTAATTCGTCGAGCAATTGATGAGTTTGCGCATTGATTACCGTAAGTGGTGTCCTAAATTCATGCGCTATTTCCGTAAAAAACTCTAACTTGTAATTCTGTAGCTCAAGCTCTTTTTGCTTTTCCATTTTCTGAAGCACGAGCCGATGCTTGCGTATGGCCTTACGACGAAATATCCATAAGATGATTCCTTGCGTGCTAACCAGAATGACAAAATAAAGCACAAAAGCCCAGGTAGTAATCCAGAAAGGAGGTGCAATATGAATATTAATCTCCTTGTACCCAGGAGCCCATTGGCCATTTTCATCACTCACCCGCAGTTGCAAAATATAATCACCAGGCTGTAAATTCGAAAGCACTAAACCATTTTTGCCGGACTGTATCAACCATTCCTTATCATCAGGAAGCAAACGATACGAAATGCTATGATTACGATTTCCAAAACTATTAATAGCCACTACATCAAACGTAAGCGTATTCTGATGATGCTTGAGCCTTAGTGTTTTTATCAGATTTGCACGAAATGGCAAAATTTTACCATCTGGTTGCTGTAATTGATTGTTGATGTATAAGGCATTGATGGCCAATGGAGGAAAACTCGAAGTAAGCTGTATATCCTCAGTACGAAATCTATCTATACCTCTTGTGCCTCCTGCATAATAAACCCGACTGCTTGTATCATAATATCCAGCTCCATCAGTATATTCTTCGTTGATCAATCCATCTTCTTGGCCAAAAAACCTCACCTTTTTCCTTTCCTTATCTATGACTACAATACCATCCGAAGTAGTCAACAATAAATTATCCTCAGGGTCGGCTTGTATGGAATGAATGATGCAACCGATAACACGATATTTAAAATTTGGATATTCTGTTTGAGCCCTATTTGCTTCTGGATCGAGGGAAAATAAACCTCCGCTTGTGCCAATCCACACTATACCCTTCGCATCTACAAATAAAGAAATAACATCATCATTTTGAATAATATCGGGCCGGGTACGAATGGAATAAACCGATTCTACACGCTTGGTTACCGCATTATAACGAATAACCCCTTTACCTCTAACCCCTATCCATAAAATTCCGGGACGACTTTGTGTTAAAGCATATACAATCTGTTTTTGTAGCTCACCCTCAGTAGTTTTCTCGAGTTCCACCTGCTTTAACCCGTAGATTTTATCAGGATGATGAGGATCGTAAGAAATTTCGATAACTCCAAAACCACTTGTTCCAGCAAAAACATTTCCATGCCCATCATCTATCATCTTGTAAATGCTGGCATAAGAACTCAACTTAGGAGGAATGTCGGGAATAAATAAGGGATGAATATGTGTTTTCGAAGCATTCAATACACCGATTCCTGTTCCGTCTGTACCCAGCCATATACTCCCATCAGGCCGTTTGAGCATAGAAAGCAGGGAATTATTACTCATTCCTTTCTGCGTATCGAATGATGCTTTAGTATGCCCATCCAAACCAATTATATCCAACCCACCTCCCTTCGTCCCTATTAATAATAATTGACCATCGCGCAAAATACTTCTTACGATAGGATACGATAATCGTGTAGCAGGAATGGGTTCATTGGAAATACATTTTGGCAGAATAGCGAAGGCTCCGTTGCCGTCGGTTCCCAACCAAAGCCCACCTCCTTCAGGTTCATAGATTTCGAGAATACGCGAAGTAAACAATCCTTCACCTGCATAATCTCTCGATTTATATATTTCACGAAAAATTCTTTTAGAAAGATCGAGTCGATAGAGATTTCCTAGTTCTGTGCCCGCCCAAATTTCTTCATCCTCATGTGAAGTTGCAAAATGAGTGATATAATCGCCCGGAATGCTCAGCTGCCATGTTTCCCCATTCTTCAGACTCATCATCAATGCTGGTGAATTGCGTTGCACAAGAAGAAAAAATTCATCCTCGCCCTGCGTAAATAGAAAGGTGGCTACCAAAGGAGCATTTGTACGAAATCTACTAATAAGATGCAGATGCTCTTTTTGCAAACGCCATACTTTCCCATCGGTTGTTAACAAAACCAAACCATTGGCCGAGCCTTGAATACTCACAAGACTCTTCAGTACGCCCAAAGTATCCCGAATATCTTCCCTCAGCTCAAAATTTTTTACCTCCGATACATATTGATATAATCCTCTTCCTTTCACCGAAACAAAAAGAACAGAATCATACATCAGCGTCATACTGAGGTCAGTTTCATAATTAAGGTTACCGGGTATATTATCAAAATAAGCTTTAAATTCATCCTCACGATTATTATATCTCGAAATTCCTTTATTAGTAAGCAGCCATAAACCACCTTCCTTTAGAGGGAATATCTTACGAATGACATGGTTATGAATAGAATGGGGCGAACTGCCAGGTAAATAACTTACTATATGGTTACCATCCCAGCGATTAAGGCCATTCCATGTTCCAAGCCATAAATAACCTTCCGAATCCATGATAATACTATTGACTGCTCCATTTGACAAGCCTCCATTCTTGGCCAGATTCAATACAGGTACATTAGTTCTTTGGGCAAGGCATAATTCACAAAAACCTATCATGAGTGCCCAAGTAATCAGTAGGCAACAAACTTTTATACCCGACAGCTTCCGAGCTTTATATTTTATTTGAATGTTCTTCCACATGGCAACCAACAAAGTTAAAGATATTTTAAGATACCCTCCATCCTCTAACTTCCATTCACCACCCTCCATCCCCTTTCCCACTTTCCCACTTTATAAACTTTATGAACTTTCAAACTTTATAACTTTATGAACTTTCAAACTTTATAACTTTATGAACTTTATAACTTTATGAACTTTATGAACTTTATGAACTTTATGAACTTTCAAACTTTCTACTCCCCATTCTCCAACCCCCATTCTCTGCGATATCTATGAGAACAATTTCTCTCTCGCTGATTTCCGCGGATTTAAAAGCGCTGATTTACGCTGATATTTTCTGCGAAACTCTGCGAGAACAATTTCTCTGTCGCTGATTTACGCCGATTTAAAAACGCAGATTTACGCTGATATTTTCTGCGAATCTCTGCGAGGGTTTTTTCTGCGAATATCTGCGAGAACTATTTCTTTCTCGCTGATTGACGCAGATTATCAACTGATAACTAATAACTTACTATAAACAACTGATAACTGAAACTCCATCACCCATCACCCATCCCCTATGCCACTTTCCAACTTTATGAACTTTATAACTTTATGAACTTTATAAACTTTCAAACTTTCTGAACTTTCAAACTTTCTACTCATCATCCTCCATTCCCCAATTTTATTACTTTTGTCCTCACAATAATTATTCACCAAAATGATGTTCCCACGCATTGGGTTTGGTTACGACGTTCATCGTTTGGCTTC
>DAOSIN010000132.1:0-5962 GCA_035366675.1 Salinivirgaceae bacterium
AGGAGAAGCACGAATTAGAGTACAACTGTCGGCAGTTCACACACAAGAACATCTTGACAGAGCCATAGCTGCATTTATAAAAATAGGTAAAAAACTTAAAGTAATAAAATAGTCACAAAGTACTGAATTACAGAAAAGTAGTAAATTTACACTCAAGGTAAAAAAGATAGGATGATAGCTTTCTCCTATCTTTTTGCTTTTGTTCTGTGATGTGAAGAGGTACAAGGTAAAAGTAGAGTAGCGTTCTGTCATTAAACGGATTATAAGGTTAACGTTAAATTTTTATTGTCCGTAGGACAATCCACTTGCACCTTGCTCCTTTTACCTTGTGTACCTTTATTACATTCTAATTTCAAACGCCTATTATCTAAAAATTTAGGGTATAGGAATGACTGGCAAAACGTTTTTTTTATTAGCTTTGTCGAAAATAAAAACAAAGAGATGGAAAAATCAGTAGTAATAATCCCAACATATAACGAGAAAGAGAATATACGTGCTATTATTGAGGCAGTTATGAATTTAGATAAAGACTATCACGTATTGGTAGTAGAAGACAACTCCCCCGATGGAACTGCACTTATAGTGAAAGAGATGATGAAAACCTATACCGATTCGTTGCATATTTTAGAACGTCCGGGCAAACAGGGTTTGGGAACTGCCTATATAGCAGGATTTAAGTGGGCTATCAAAAATAAATACGACTATATTTTCGAAATGGACGCTGATTTTTCACACAACCCCGAAGATTTGGTACGCCTGCAACAAGCCATAATCGATGGTGCCGACTTGGCTATCGGTTCAAGGTATGTCACTGGTGTTAACGTTGTTAACTGGCCCATGGGAAGAGTCCTGATGTCGTATTATGCCTCGGCGTATGTAAGATTTATTACTGGAATGAAGGTGCGCGACACAACAGCTGGATTTAAGTGCTATCGTAGAAAAGTATTGGAAACCATTGATTTTGACAGAATAAAGTTCAAGGGATACGCTTTCCAAATTGAGATGAAGTTTACTGCTTGGAAGCATGGTTTCAAAATCGTAGAAGTTCCAATAATATTCACAGACCGCACTCAGGGCACATCAAAAATGAGTGGCGGCATATTTAGCGAAGCCGTTATGGGCGTTATAAAACTTAAAGTTGGAAGTTGGTTCAGAAAATACGAAAAGCCTGAATAAAATATCCTGTTCACTAAATCGTAAAACATAACAAGTTGGCAGAGACATTACTTATATCTAATGCGCTGATAATAAACGAAAATGAAAGTTTCATAGGTAATGTTTTTATCGAAAATGATATTATTAGTGATATCAGTGCTCAGCCCATAAACCGCAATGCCGATAAAATAATTGATGCCACTGGGCATATACTTTTACCCGGAGTAATTGACGATCAAGTTCATTTCCGCACTCCCGGACTAACCCACAAAGGCGATATAGAGAGCGAATCGAAAGCAGCCGTGGCAGGTGGAGTTACATCATATATGGATATGCCAAATGTGGTCCCTCCTACTACATCAATTGAAAACCTTGAACAGAAGTTTGCAATAGCAAAAGAAAAATCGTGGGCAAACTACTCGTTCTACTTTGGTGCAACGAATGACAATATTGACCAAATTAAGAAGTTAGACCCAAAACAGTTTTGTGGTATTAAGGTATTTATGGGTTCATCAACCGGAAATATGTTGGTTGATGACGAGACTACACTTAACCGTATTTTCTCCGAAATCCCTGCACTGATTGCCGTTCATTGCGAAGATGAAGCCACAATTAAAAGAAACACACAGGTAGCAGTTGCAAAATTCGGAGACTCAATTCCAATAAGCCAACACCCTATAATTCGTAGCGATGAGGCTTGCTATAAATCAACGCTAAAGGCTGTCGAGTTAGCTAAAAAACACAATACAAGACTTCACGTATTGCACGTAAGTACCGCGAAAGAGCTTTCGTTATTCGACAACACTAATGAATTAGAACACAAGCGAATAACCGCCGAAGTTTGCGTTCATCACCTCTGGTTTACCGATGCTGACTACAACTCAAAAGGCGCGCTAATAAAATGGAATCCTGCGGTTAAGTCACTTAAAGACAGAGAGGCTCTAAGAAGTGCCATAAATAGTAACTTAGTTGATATTATCGCAACAGACCACGCTCCTCACACTTTCGAGGAGAAGCAAAACCAATATTTGCAGTGTCCTTCGGGTGCACCGATGGTGCAACACTCCTTAGTTACTATGTTAGAGCTTGTTAAAAAAGGGGTATTCTCGTACAACAAAGTTGTTCAGAAAATGTGTCACGCTCCTGCAAAACTGTTCAGAATAGAGAAACGTGGCTTTATTAAGCCCGGATATTACGCTGATTTAGTGATTGTTACCCCTAACGCAAATCAACAAATAACACGCGAAAGCATACTCTACAAATGTGGCTGGTCTCCACTTTTGGGAGAGACATTCTCGCACAGAGTATTAACCACCATAATTAACGGAAAAATTGTTTTTGATAACGATACTTTTGCTAAACAACCTGTTTCTGCTTTAAAATTCCTTTGCGAATAGAACACAGATGACACAGATTTGACGGATTAACACAGATTACTGAATTAAAAGCGACGCACTGAGCGTAACTGAAGTGTTAAAAGTTTTTAAAGTTGAAAGCAGTTAACAATTTGTAACCTCCTAAATATCAAAATATGAGCAAGTTATTAACACTATCATTAATCATCCTGCCTTTTTTTTTATTCGGTCAGAGAAGCATTACGGGAAGAGTCGTAGATATTAAAACAGGAAAAGAGTTGCCATTTGCTACCGTACAGTTACAGAATATTAGCCGAGGCACCATTACAAACGAAAGCGGATACTTCCGTATCGTAATCCCTGACCACTACAAAGTTGATACTCTGATGTTTTCGTATATGGGATACAGAGTCAAAAAGTTGTCAATAAGTCAAATTAAGAACGATGCTACGATATTTTTAGAGCCTACTTCTATAAATATCAATGAGTTTACACTTGTCGGTCATACAGATGAATACATATTTAACCTTTTAAACAAAGTATTGAAATCATACAGAGCGAGTTCCGAAAATTATGTTTCAAAATCGCTGTTAACCCTCGTAAGCCACAACGACACAACACCCGTAGAAGTTATAGAAGCACTATACAACGCCTCTCTAACAAAACGAGATGGTTTAAATGAGTTAGTTTTGAAAATGGGCAGGTACGGACACTCAAGAGACCTACAATTTTACAGCATGAACACTACCGACTTGTTGATAGAATACACACTTTTTCAGGCTGATACGAAAAAAAGACTACCATCATGGCCCGGAAAAATGACACAAAGAGCAATAAAAAGGAATTTTTCCGTAAAGCTTTCTCAACTGCACGAAAATTCATTAGTGAAGATTGATTTTATTTCAAAAAGTAGTGCCTTTTTCAGTGGATACGTAATTTTCAATCCCTCTCAACTTTATATTACAGAAATTAATTTGAGTCTAAAAGAGCCAAAAGTAAGTTCAATATCCCCTATAGATACCGCTCATAAAATGCAATTCTCCCACATGGCATTAAATGTAAAATATAACCATTTAAACAAAAATCGCCCCGAGATAATAAATTTCAATTACGCTTTAAAGTATCAGATATCCGACACCGAGTATAAAATCAACACTAACAGCAACTTACACTTTTTCGATTACGATGAAAGTTTTCTAAACCCGATATACACAAGCAATCCACATTTTTGGAATGATTACGAAAGAATCGTAGGAAACGGTTTTGATGAGAAGTATTGGGACATCAATTATAACCAACCTTTAGATAACTCATCGACAAGACTTCTAACGCATTTCGATGATATTGGAGTAACAATAAACTTCAATTATGGAACATCTCCCATTATCTTTGACTATTTTTCATTTCCACTTGTACTCTGGGATAATGAAAAAAGAATTGTTTGGAATCACTTTACAGAAGGCACAAAACGAGAAAATAAGGACAAACACAATACGGAAGCTATAAAAAAGGTAGCCTATTCCGATGAATATAAGGCTGATATGGGATTTTTCTTCAATCCGTTAGATAATAATAAAAATATAGATACTGCTATTAGTTATGCATATTTCAACCAACGTACCTCCTATTTCTTTCCAAGACTTGAGGGAAAACCTATGACATTATTTAACATCCTGTTTGACTACTATCATATTAAAAAAGAGGAATTTACAAACTCATTTAATGCTACTAATCCTGCCGATTTTTCTCAAAAAATAAAACTTTTACAGAAAGATTGTAACGATTTTGAGAAAGAGATAATTGTCGAAACAAGTCTTGGAAAAAACCTTTCGCGATTGAAAAAATATAATGACGAATTAGCCCAAACGACCAATATTGATAATATGTCGATTAACGACTCTACACCTGTCAAAAGAGATTGGAGCCTCCAGTTCTTGGTTGCTGAGGACTATTTTGAAATGGCAAACGATTTGTTTGCCAAAAAAGATTACACTAACTCACTTATCTTTTACGATAAAGCAGAAAAAATTGCCAAAAACGATGAATTACGAGTTGCAATTAATTACAACAGAGCCATTATTTATATTAATTTTGAAGAGTACCCCAAAGCGATATTCTATTTAAAAAGAACGTACCTTTAAATGATTCTACATCAATAGAGTTGCTGAAAACTATTGACGATAGTTCTGAATAAAAACAACTCTTTCAAACAGATAAAGACTTGTAAAATTAAAAGCAATTAGCAATTTGTAACCATCTAAACAGCGAAATATGAGCAAGTTATTAACACTATCATTAATCATCCTGCCTTTTTTCTTATTCGGTCAGAGAAGCATTACGGGAAGAGTCGTAGATATTAAAACAGGAAAAGAGTTGCCATTTGCTACCGTACAGTTACAGAATATTAGCCGAGGCACCATTACAAACGAAAGCGGATACTTCCGTATCGTAATCCCTGACCACTACAAAGTTGATACTCTGATGTTTTCGTATATGGGATACAGAGTCAAAAAGTTGTCAATAAGTCAAATTAAGAACGATGCTACGATATTTTTAGAGCCTACTTCTATAAATATCAATGAGTTTACACTTGTCGGTCATACAGATGAATACATATTTAACCTTTTAAACAAAGTATTGAAATCATACAGAGCGAGTTCCGAAAATTATGTTTCAAAATCGCTGTTAACCCTCGTAAGCCACAACGACACAACACCCGTAGAAGTTATAGAAGCACTATACAACGCCTCTCTAACAAAACGAGATGGTTTAAATGAGTTAGTTTTGAAAATGGGCAGGTACGGACACTCAAGAGACCTACAATTTTACAGCATGAACACTACCGACTTGTTGATAGAATACACACTTTTTCAGGCTGATACGAAAAAAAGACTACCATCATGGCCCGGAAAAATGACACAAAGAGCAATAAAAAGGAATTTTTCCGTAAAGCTTTCTCAACTGCACGAAAATTCATTAGTGAAGATTGATTTTATTTCAAAAAGTAGTGCCTTTTTCAGTGGATACGTAATTTTCAATCCCTCTCAACTTTATATTACAGAAATTAATTTGAGTCTAAAAGAGCCAAAAGTAAACTCTATTTCTCCAATAGATGCCACTCATAAAATGCAGTTCGCTTTTATGGAGTTAAACGTGAAATATAACCCTTTAAACAAAAATCGTCCCGAGATAATAAATTTCAATTACGCACTAAAGTATAAAATATCCAAAACAGAGTATAAGATCAACACGAATTGCAACTTGCATTTTTTTGATTACAGTGAAAGCTTCCTAAACCCAGTATATACAAGCAACCCACTTTTTTTAAATGATTATGAAAGAATAGTGGGAAACGGATTTGACGAAAAATTTTGGAACAACAATTATAACCAACCTTTCAGTAATTCATCGACAAGGCTTCTAACACATTTCGAGGATATTGGAATAACAAT
>DAOSIN010000133.1:0-5954 GCA_035366675.1 Salinivirgaceae bacterium
TCTTTTGAACTATGTGTCTGTAACATCGGTATTTACCATTGTAAAATTTTAAAAAGATGGACTATTTTAAAATTACAATTGGTATAATATACCAACATCCGCAGAGGCACAGGAAAAAAAGGAAAAGTTCTATAAACTTTTACCTCAATTCTTAATTGATTGTAGACGTATAAAACTATTGTCGTATCTTTGTGTCGTAGTATATTTTTGTTTTTTATTACGACTTAAGGTTGCTGAATTTCAGTGACTTGAACAAATTAATAATACTTCTTAAAAATTCTAATTTGTCAATAACCACAGAAAATAATAAGCGCATAGCCAGAAACACGATAATGCTGTATATCAGACAGATAGTAACTCTACTAATAGGGTTATATACTGTTCGTGTTGTACTTGATGTACTCGGTGTTGAAGATTATGGTATATACAATACTGTCGCCGGAGTTGTAGGCTTATTAGGATTTTTGAGTGAAACGATGGCATCAGCTTCGCAGCGTTTTTTCTCTTTTGCACTTGGGCAAAACGACAGAAAACAAATACAAATGGTTTTTTCTGTTAATTTCATCATTTACCTTGCTATCGCTGTTGTCGCTTTAGTTTTGTTTGAAACACTCGGTTTATGGTTCGTAAACGAAAAGTTAGTTGTTCCTCCAGAAAGGTACGAAGCATCGTGTACAATATACCACTATGCGGTAATGACATTTGTGGTAATGATTATGCGCTCACCGTTTATGGCTCTGATTATTGCACATGAAGATATGCAGATATACGCTTACATGTCAATACTTGAGGCAGTGTTGAAACTTGGAATTGTTTACTTGCTTGTTTTTATTAATTTTGACAAACTTGAGCTTTACGGAACTTTAGTTTTTATAATAACAATGCTAACAACACTTATTTATGTTGGCATTGCTTTAAAGAAATATCGAAAGTACAATTTCAAAATTAACAAGTGGAATAAAACGTTATTTAAGGAAATAACAGATTTTACAGGATGGACAATGTTTGGACAATTGACAAATACTTTAAGACATCAAGCTGTTACTGTTTTGCTTAATCAGGTTTTCAACCCTTTGGTAGTTGCAGCACGTACAATTGCTACAAGTGTAAGTGGACAGATTAACGTATTTGCCAATGGCTTTAACACAAGTCTCTATCCTCCAATTATAAAATATTATGCAGCGAATGAAAAACAGAATATGTTTTCATTAATTTATAATGGCTCTAAAATTACATTTTTTCTGATGTGGATATTGGCGTTACCTTTGTTTCTTGAAATGGAAACTGTTCTGAACATTTGGTTAAAGGATGTTCCACAGTATGCTGTGCTATTCACAAAACTGACAATTATAGAGTCAGTTATTTTTTCAATAAGTATGCCACTGACAACTGCCGCCCGTGCACCTGGAAGAATGAAAATTTATGAGCTGACATTAGGTACAATCCAAATTTTAATTTTTGTTTTTTCATGGATTGTGCTAAAACTTGGAGCAGCAGCATATTCGGTTTTTATAGTAGCTATAATAGCAAATATCGTAATGTTCTTTGTCAGATTGATCATTGTAAGTAAATTAATACAATTACCTAAAATACAGTTTTTTAGAAATGTTGTAATCCCCATTATGGGAGTATCTGTAGTCTCCTTTATATTATCTTACACTGTTCACTCTGTTTTACCTGATGGGATAGTTTTCGCCATCATCTCAATATTGGCAAGTGTTATTTTTTGTGCAATAAGCATGTATTTTATTGGACTAAACAAGTATTGGAGAAGAAAAGTAAGAGAAATAGTTATTAATAGAGTCAACATTTTTGTTAAAAGGTAAGTAATGAAAATATTATTGTTAGGCGGAACAGGAGCAATGGGCGAATATTTATCCGATATTCTTTCCCAAAAAGGGAACCAGACATTTGTTACCACACGTTCGCTAAGAACATCAAAAGAAAATCTGACTTTTATTCAGGGAAATGCAAAGAATTTGAGCTTTTTAAAATCGATCTTGGATAAAAGGTGGGATGCCATTGTTGACTTTATGGTGTACTCAACCGCACAATTTCAGAAACGAGTTGACTTACTATTAAATGCAACCCACCAATATGTTTTTTTAAGTTCTGCCAGAGTGTATGCCGACTCTGAAAGTCCAATTGTAGAGAGCTCCCCCCGACTATTAGATGTTAGTAATGATGTTGAGTTCCTAAAAACAGACGAATATTCACTGGCAAAAGCAAGGCAGGAAGATATTCTAAGAAAATCTGGAAAGGCTAACTGGACGATTATCAGACCTTATATCACATTTAGCTCACATAGATTGCAACTTGGAGTCTTAGAAAAAGAAGATTGGCTTTACAGAGCGTTAAAAGGAAAAACGATAGTTTTCTCAGAAGATATTAACTCTAAACTCACAACATTAACCTTCGGGATTGATGTAGCGAAAAGCATTTCAGCACTTATTGGAGAAGAGGAAACTTATGGTGAAACTTTTCATATAACGACAGAAGAGCATACCAAATGGAGTGAAATATTAGATTTATATTTAGATATTTTAGAAAATCATTTAGGCTACAGACCGAAAGTTATATTTGAAAACAAAGAGGATTAGTTAAAAAACAGTCCCGTTAAATATCAAATACAATACGACCGCTTTTATAATCGTTGTTTCGACAATTCAAAAGTCGGTAAATATGTAGAAATAGACAGCTTTGTAAAAACAAAACCGGGTTTAAATCGTTGTTTAAATCAGTTTGTTAGCAATCCACAATTCAAATCTATCAATTGGAGGTCAGAAGCAATTAAAGATAGAAAAACAAAGGAGTTTACCCCTTTGTCAGAAATAAAAGGTGGCAAACAAAAAATTAAATACCTAATTTATCGTTTTATTAAAAAATAACAATTATATGGCAAACTATTATACAAGCGAAAGAAACGCACAAGTAATCATTTCTTTACTAAAACAGCACGGTATTAGAAAAATCATCGCTTCTCCGGGTACAACCAATATGACTTTTGTTGGAAGTGTACAGCAAGATCCTTACTTTGAGGTTTATTCATCTGTAGATGAGCGTTCCGGAGCCTATATAGCATGTGGTTTGGCTTCTGAAACGGGTGAACCAGTTGTGCTAAGTTGCACAGGCGCAACGGCATCGAGAAATTACTTTTCTGGGCTTACTGAGGCTTACTATCGCAAGTTACCGATTCTTGCTATCACATCTACTCAAGAAACAGCTAAAGTGGGTCATCATATAGCACAAATTATAGACCGTAGTTCATTGCCAAAAGATACAGCAAACCTAAGTGTTGTGCTGCCTTTGGTCAAAGACGATGAAGATTTATGGAACTGCGAAATACAAGCTAACAGAGCCATTCTTGAACTAAAGCGCAGAGGGGGCGGTCCTGTACATATTAATTTAGAAACAGGATACAGCAGACAATATGATGTCAAAGAGTTGCCTACATACCGTAAAATCGATCGGATTTTTCCGGCTTCAGAATTTCCCGAACTTCCAAAAGGAAAGATTGGAATATTTGTAGGTTCTCATTCAAAAATGAATGAAAAATTGACAAATACCATAGACAGTTTTTGCGAAGCTAACAATGCAGTAGTTTTTTGTGATCACACAAGCGGTTATTATGGAAAATATAAAGTGTTGTCCGCTCTGATTGGGGGACAGCTTATGAGTAATAAATCAGAAACAAAAGCCGACCTCCTTATTCATATCGGCGAGGTTACCGGAGACTACTGTTCGCTCGGACTTGCAGGAAAAGAGGTGTGGCGTGTAAATGAAGATGGAGAGATACGCGATACATTCAGGAAACTGACCAATGTATTCGAAATGTCGGAGCAAATGTTTTTTGAGCATTATAGTAATACCGAACAAAAAGAAGATAATAGTTATTTACAGTTATGCCAATCTCTGTTGGAATCCATCAGAAGCAATATTCCGGAGCTTCCGTTTTCCAATATTTGGTTAGCTTCTATGATGGCACACCGCATTCCCAAGGGTGCTACAGTCCACTTTGGAATACTCAACAGCCTTCGCTCTTGGAATTTCTATGAACTGCCTGATAACGTAACGTCGTATTCCAACGTAGGCGGATTTGGAATAGATGGAGGAGTTTCAACCTTAGTAGGAGCATCATTTGCCGATAAGGATAAACTTTACTTTGGCATTATTGGCGATTTGGCATTTTTCTATGATATAAATGTGCTAGGAAATCGCCACGTAGGAAATAACCTCCGAATACTATTGGTCAACAACGGAAAAGGAACTGAGTTCCGCCAATTTAATCATGTGGCTTCTCAGTTTGGAGAAGATGCCGATAAATTTATAGCAGCAGCAGGACATTTTGGGAATAAATCGCCCGAATTGGTTAAAAATTATGCACAAAGTTTAGGTTTTGAATATATCTCTGCGTCAAATAAAGATGAGTTTGAAAAAGTTTACGAACGTTTTCTAATGCCCATACTCACAGAAAAGCCGATTATATTTGAAGTCTTTACCAATAGCGAATTAGAAAGCAAGGCATTAGAAACAATTACGAATGTAAAAGTCGATTTATCAGGAGTTATAAAAAAAATGGCACAAAAAATACTTGGACAAAGTGGAGTTAATACATTAAAGAAAATAAGTAGGAAATAAGTAAAAATGAAGATAGGTATATTGACACAACCGCTACACACAAACTACGGCGGCATACTTCAAAACTATGCTTTGCAAACTGTTCTAAAAAAGATGGGACATGAAGTGTGGACAGTGGATAGAGATCGTAAAACACCCTCTTACATAA
Organism: Salinivirgaceae bacterium; assembly: GCA_035366675.1. Classification (GTDB taxonomy): domain Bacteria; phylum Bacteroidota; class Bacteroidia; order Bacteroidales; family Salinivirgaceae; genus JAAYQU01. The sequence goes on from DAOSIN010000133.1 coordinate 4,787, forward strand.
TAAAACAATTATTGCTTCTTTTACCATATAAAAAAGCGAAAATCCGAGCATGGATGACTAACAAGGAGCTACAGATTATTGAACAGTTTACAGGAGAGTTTATTAAAAAAAATATAAATGTAACAGAAAAAGTATTTTCAACCAATAAGCTTAAAAGGGTAACAAGTAAACACGATTTTGATGCCTATATTGTAGGAAGTGATCAGGTATGGAGACCTCAATACTCTCCTTGCATATATAACTATTTTCTTGATTTTGCATTAAAACTCAATATAAAAAGAGTAGCATATTCAGCCTCATTTGGAGTTGATACTTGGGAGTTTACGGAATCTCAAACTCAAAAATGTAAAGAATTAGCCCAACAGTTTGACGCAATTTCAGTTAGAGAAATTACAGGAATTGATTTATGCGACAAACACCTTGATGTGAAAGCTGTCCAAACATTAGACCCCACGCTACTGCTGAACAAAGAAGAGTACCTAAAACTGATAAATTTAGACAGCTCAAGCCAAAACAAAGGGAAAATATTTACTTATATTTTAGACCAAAATAGCAAAAAAAATGATGTTATTTTATGGCTTGAGAATAATCTCAACTTAAAAAGTTTTCAGATCATGCCCGAAATTTATACGGTTGAACATTTCGCTAAAACGAAAAAAATAGATTTAAAAAAATGCGTTTTCAAGCCGGTTGAGGAGTGGCTTAACTCCTTTGTAGATGCTGAGTTTATTATCACTGACTCTTTTCATGGCGTAATTTTTTCAATTATTTTTAGAAAACAATTTCTTGTCGTTGGTAATGAGAAAAGAGGCTTATCCCGTTTTACATCACTGTTAAATCTTTTGGGATTAGAAGAAAGATTGATAACAGATATACCTAATGTCTCGTTACTATCCAATAAAATTGACTTTGATAAAGTGTATATCGAACTTAACAAACACAAAGAATTAAGTTTAAACTTTTTGACACAAGCACTTAATAGGGTCAGCTAAAGATGTTTATGTTATTTTTGGGTGCGGGGTGCGTGGTACGGGTTGCAGAGAAGAACACAGCGGGCTTCGGTCTTCCAATTGGTAAATCCTTGCACTTAAACAAGATAAAAATGTATCTGTTTTGCTTAAAATCAAAAGAATAGGACTTTTTCAGTAACCCTTAATTAGATCATCTT
>DAOSIN010000134.1:0-5941 GCA_035366675.1 Salinivirgaceae bacterium
CGTTAGTTATATCTCTATTTATAAATTCGTTATCCATAATTTATGTAAATTTGAAGTTGTACTGCAAAATTACATAATAATATACGATTATCCAAATAATCCTTATCTTTACAACCAATTTATTAACACACAGATTTTCAAAATATATGAGTAAAGCAGTCATTTGCCCTAAATGCAAGTCAGAATATACCTACGAAAGCGGTGCACTTTGGGCGTGTACACAATGTTTTTTCGAGTGGGATCCAGCAGAACTAAAAGCTGCGCAAGAGCATGCAAGCAAAGTGTTTGATGCCAATGGCAATGAGCTTCAAGACGGCGATTCGGTAGTAGTAATCAAAGACTTACCTGTAAAAGGAATGCCACGTCCAATAAAAGCAGGCACTAAAGTAAAAAACATTCGCCTAACCGATGGCGACCACAATATAGATTGTAAAATCGATGGGTTTGGTGCTATGGCACTGAAATCGGAGTTTGTTAAGAAAGCATAAGAAATCAATTACGAATGAATAGAACACAGAACACACAGATTGAACAGATTAACACGGATAATAATCTGTAAAAAATCCGTCACGTTTGCCTCATCTGTGTTCCATTCGTAACTCGTAACCACACATCCCTAATTGCAAAAAATCCACTAACTTAAAAAATTAGTGGATTTTTTATCTAAAACCTATAACATTTATTTATAGGCAGTTACAAAACTTATTTTGCTTCGTATCCATACTCTTTTAGAATCTCTTTTACTTGGTCGGGAGAAACACGTCCATAGGTTTTGTCGCCTACAACTACAACAGGAGAGAGACCACATGCACCTACGCAACGAAGACAGTTGAGTGAAAATTCACCATCTGCTGATGTTTCGCCTACATCAAGTTTAAGTATTCGTTTGAACTCGGCTAAAACCTTTTCTGCACCTCGTACATAACATGCTGTTCCTGTACAAATTGAGATTGGGTTTTTACCGCGAGGTATCATTGTAAGAACGAGTAAAACGTAACAACTCCGTAAACTTTTGCAACAGGTATATTCAGTTCTCGAGCAATCACTTCCTGAACTTCTGCCGGAAGATAACCAAAAATTCCTTGTGCACGATGAAGCACGTTGATCAATTCTCCGGGGTCGTTGTTAAACTCGCGACATACTTCTATTAATTGTTCAACTTCTGCTTGTTTTAAAGCAACTTTTAATTCAGTCATATCGTTATTTATTAAATCGGATTCTTTTAATTATTTTTTAATATTAATCTTAGGAGCTTTGTCTTGATAGTGCGTATGCAATAAATGATGCGCTTTGTCGCTCATTGGTTTGCCTAAGAACTTTTCATAAAGCTCAATAATCATTGGGTTCTCATGTGACTTACGGATTGGTTTATTCGCGTCTTCACGATAAAGAGCCGCTGCACGTTTTGTAAGTATCTCAGAATCACCATGGTGTAATGGTTGACCACCACCACCTACGCATCCGCCCGGACATGCCATGATTTCAATTGCATGAAACTCTGATTTTCCTGCGCGGATATCTTCTAACAGTTTTCTTGCGTTACCTAAACCGTGTGCAATACCTATTTTAACTTCTAAACCGTTAAAATCAATTGATGCAGCACGGATTCCTTCAATACCGCGAAGCTGTTCAAAATCAACTTTGTCAAGTTTTTTACCCGTATATACTTCATAAACTGTACGACAAGCCGCTTCGATAACGCCACCGGTTGCACCGAAGATAGCAGCTGCACCTGTTGATTCTCCAAGTGGACTATCAAAATCTTCGTCAGGCATGTTGTTTAAGTCCATGTTAGCTTCTTTAATCAAGTGAGCTAATTCGCGTGTTGAAATTGAGTAGTCAACATCGGGATTGTTGTCGGTTTTAAACTCATCGCGTTGACACTCATATTTTTTCGCCAAACAGGGCATTATTGAAACAACAATCAAGTCTTCGCGTTTAACGCCAATTTTGTCAGCAAAATAAGTTTTTGCAATGGCTCCGAACATTTGTTGTGGCGAACGTGCTGTTGATGGGATATCAAGCATGTCAGGGAATTGTTGTTCAAAGAAATTAACCCAACCAGGGCAGCATGATGTTAAGATAGGTAGATTAGTTGGCTCACCATTCAAGAATTTAGTTAATCTGCCTAACAACTCGGTACCTTCTTCCATAATGGTTAAGTCGGCAGCGAAGTCTGTGTCGAACACATAATCGAAACCTAAACGGCGCAGTGCAGCAGCCATTTTACCTGTTACCAATGTGCCGGCTGGCATTCCAAACTCTTCGCCCAGAGCTGCACGAACAGCAGGAGCAGTTTGTACGATAACAGTTTTCTTTTTATCTGCAAGTGCGCGAATAAGTTGTGGAGTATGGTCAACCTCGGTTAATGCGCCTGTTGGACATACAGCAACACACTGTCCGCAGTATGTACAGGTTGATTTAATCAAGTCCATTTCAAATGCGGGAGCAACAGCAGCGGTAAATCCGCGGTTGACAGCACTTAGTGCACCTACAGTTTGAACTTCATTACACATAGTTTCACAACGACGACACATTACACATTTGTCAAGGTCGCGAATAATTGAAGGAGAGTAGTCGGTTTTGTGTGTTGACATTTCGGCTATCTCTTCATTGTGAATTTTTCTAACACCAAGTTTAATTGCTAAATTTTGCAGATCGCAATGTCCTGATTTTGGACAAGTTAAACAATCTTTTGGGTGATTTGAGAGTATAAACTCTAGAACTGTTCTACGTGCATTTAAAACACGCATTGTATTTGTGCGAACCACCATGCCTTCAGTAACATCTGTTGAACATGATGGAGCTAAATTACGGCGTCCTTCGACTTCTACAACACATATACGGCAACCAGCTGGTTTGTTTTCGATACCTAAGTGTTCAAGATTCATATAGCACAAAACTGGAATTTCGATACCAAGTTTACGTGCTGCTTTATAGATTGTTGTTCCAACAGGTACCTCAACCTGTTTATTATCTATCGTAAGTTTTACAAATTGCATTGTCAATTTCCTCCTATTGTATGAATATAGCGTTAAATTTACATTTCTCAATACATGCTCCACACTTGATACACAAATCTGGATTTATTGTGTGTGGTTGTTTGCGTTCGCCTGTAATGGCTCCAACCGGACATACGCGTGCACATGCTGTACAACCAGTACAATTTTCAGGATTAATAAAATACTGCATTAATTCTTTACATGAACCGGCACGACATTTTTTCTCGTTTACGTGCTCTTCGTACTCATCCCAAAAGTTATCTAATGATGATAATACAGGGTTAGGGGAGGTTTGACCCAATCCACAAAGAGCAGTGTCTTTTATAACACGACCCATATTTTGTAGAAGTTCCAAATCTTCCATTGTTCCGTGTCCTTTACAAATTTTGCCGAGCGTTTCGTGCATACGTTTGTTTCCTACGCGACATGGAGCACATTTACCGCAAGACTCTTCAACTGTAAATTCAAGATAGAATTTAGCTACCGAGACCATACAGTCATCTTCATCAAGAACAATCATACCGCCAGAACCCATCATTGAGCCTGCTGCAACAAGGGTGTCAAATTCTATTGGTGTATCAAGGTGTTTCTCTGCTAAACAACCGCCCGACGGACCTCCTGTTTGAACAGCTTTGAATTTTTTACCATCTTTGATTCCGCCACCAATTTCATAAATAACTTCACGAAGTGTGATACCCATTGGTACTTCAATCAAACCAACGTTATTGATTTTTCCTGCAAGAGCAAATACTTTTGTTCCTGGAGATTTTTCAGTACCAATTGATCTGAACCACGCGCCTCCCTTTTGAATAATTACAGGAATATTTGCAAATGTCTCAACGTTGTTAACGTTTGTTGGTTTGCCCCAATATCCTGATTCTGCGGGGAATGGTGGTTTTACGGTTGGTTCACCGCGGTTGCCTTCCATTGAGCTAATTAATGCTGTTTCTTCACCACAAACAAATGCTCCAGCACCGTATTTCAACTCAATATCGAAATCAAATTTAGTTCCTAAAATATCTTTACCCAACAAGCCGTATTCGCGTGCTTGTGCAATTGCGATTTGTAGGCGTTTAATTGCTAATGGATATTCTGCACGGATATAGATCAAACCTTTAGTTGCACCAATTGAGTATCCGCAAATAGCCATTGCTTCAAGAACTGAGTGTGGGTCTCCTTCAAGGATTGATCTGTCCATAAATGCGCCGGGGTCGCCCTCGTCAGCATTACAAACAACATATTTCTGATCTGCTTGATATTTGCTTGTAAATTCCCATTTTAGACCTGTAGGGAAGCCTGCACCGCCACGTCCGCGTAATCCCGAATCTTTAATAATTTTGATTACGTCTTGTGGAGTCATCTCTGTAAGACAGCGAGCCAAAGCTTCGTATCCTTCTCGACCGATGTACTCTTGAATGTTCTCAGGATCAATAAATCCGCAGTTTCTAAGAGCAACACGTAACTGTTTGCGATAGAAACCCATGTGTTTTGAGTCTTCGATTGTCTCTTTTTTGCTTGGATCAACATAAAGAAGTCTCGGAACTTTACGTCCTTTGATAATATGTTCGGCAATTATCTCTTTCGTATCTTCTGGTTTTACATGTACGTAAAAAGTATTGTCGGGCATAATTTTAACAATAGGACCCTTTTCACAGAATCCAAAACAACCTGTTTCGATAACCTGTACGGTATTGCTAAGATTGTTTTCTTCAATTTGTTTTTTGAAGTTTTTGGTTATTGCAGCACTTTCGGATGCTCGGCAACCTGTGCCACCGCATACTAAAATATGCATCGAGTATTTTGCCATGTTGCGTTTCCTCCGTTATTTGTTATCAATAGTATCGTAGTTTTCTGGTAGAATACCTTCAACCAATTCTCCATTCTTAATGTATGACTCAATAATTTGGTCAGCTTTTTTAGTATTTACGCCGCCAAATACAATTGGGTCTTTGCCTGGTAGTGTAACTTCAACAGTTGGTTCAGCAAAGCTGTAACCCATATCACCTGTCTGCGTTACTACAGCTTCAATACTTCGTTTTTCCAATTCCTCTATAAAGAAATTGAATGTCTCCTTGGCACCTGATGCAATTCCGCTGGTGCCCATGCCAACTTTTACTTGTACAAGGCTTTCATAATTGTCGCCTTTTTCACGAAGGTGCACCTTAGCTTGAAGGTCTTCCTTCATTTTACGTAGGTCAGCCAATGATTTTACTTTAGCCATTTTTGTTTGTTTTTATTAGTTCGAATTATTGTTAATTATCTCTTGAATGTTTTCTTCAAACATTTCTCTTAAATACATCACTATCTGAGGGTTATTGATAGGCATACCATCCAACGCCTCTTTTATTTCACGAGTATCAAAGGTAATGGTTTTTTCTTTAAATACATGCGTATAAATAAAATCAATTTCTGGATTTCCTGTAATGAGAATTGTCATAACTCCCGCAATATCTCCTACAGGGGGTCTGTCAATATTGTCGTATACAAACATTGCAACAACTGTTGTGCCTACACCTTCTTTTGATTCAATAGTTAAATATCCTCCTGTTTTCTCAGCATTTTGTTTAAACAAAGGGATTCCCAATCCAACTTTTCTGGTTGTTCGTGTTGTGTAGAAAGGATCAACTATTCTTTTTGCAATCTCTTCGGACATTCCTCTTCCATTGTCTTTTATGGTGACAGTCAAGGTATTAGCTTCGGGTTGCTCGTCAATAGTGATTTCTGTTAGCAGTGATTTTGCACCAACAGAGTTGTTCGCTACGTCTAATATATGTAAGGCTATGTCCTTCATTTATATTGCTTTACTTTGATTGAGCTTTGTTTCCAAAACTCTCTATCGTTCTATTATCTTGATTTTTAAATGCTTTTACTATCTCCTCTAAGGTCGGGTTTTCTATATTATAAATGGTATATGCGTCTCCTATGTTTTCTATGAAATG
>DAOSIN010000135.1:0-3212 GCA_035366675.1 Salinivirgaceae bacterium
CTCAGTGCCTTGCATTTGGACACTTCTGAGACACCTTACCACTTTTTTGTAAAATTAGATTTTTGAGACAGCCTCTACTTTCAAATGATACTCAATTGGTTAATAGATAGTTGCCAATAGCCAATGGCTAAAAACATACCACTAAGTCTCTTTTAACTGAAAGATTTGGGTTACATTAGTGGGATTTTAGAGCTATTTTAAAACAATATGAACAATAGAAATCAGCTGCTTATCAAGCAATTAAAACAAAAAATCCTTGTCTTAGATGGTGCTATGGGAACCATGATACAGCAACTAAATTTAGTTGAAGAAGAGTTTCGTGGAGACCTGTTTAAAAATCATTCTCACAATATTGAAGGTAATTACGATATTTTGAATATTACTCAGCCCGAGGTTGTAAAAAATATTCATAAACAATATCTTGAGGCAGGTGCCGATATTATTGAAACTAACACAATTAATGCAAATTCAATATCACAGGCTGATAATGGTTTAGAAGACCAAGTTTATAAGATAAATTTCGAGGGAGCAAGGCTTGCTTGTGAAGTAGCGACAAAATATAATACCTCAGAAAAACCACGATTTGTTGCTGGAAGTATAGGTCCTACAAATCAAATGCTTAGCTATTCTACAGGTATTAACAATCTCGTTTCCAAAAAGATTTCATTTGATATGTTGGTTGATTCGTATTATGAACAGATAAGAGGTTTGTATGATGGTGGGGCAGATATTTTTCTTATAGAAACAATTTGTGATATACAAAATGCCAGAGCTGCAATATCAGCAACAGAAAAACTGCACAGTGAGACAGGAAACACAATTCCCATAATATTGTCGGCTACAATAGATAGATCGGGTCGTATTTTATCAGGTCAAACGCTTGAAGAGTTTTATGTTTTACTTAAATATTCTAAGGCTTTGAGTTTTGGTTTAAACTGTTCCTCCGGAGCCGAGCAGTTAAAATCTTATGTTGAACGTCTATCAAAAATATCATCAACATTTGTAACTGTTTATCCTAATGCGGGATTGCCAAATGAATTGGGTCAGTACGCCCAATCGGCTACTGAAATAGCAAAAATTATTGAGGAGCTATGTAGTGCTGGTTTGGTTAATATTGTGGGAGGCTGCTGCGGGACAACACCAGAATATATTGCCGTTATTGCCAATATGGTTTATAAATACAAGCCACGAAAAGGCGGTGTCTTATAAGTGCCCAACTGCTGTACTTCGACAAGTTCATCAACCACGTTACTTTGATATTAGGGCTTAGTCACGTACACTACGGCTTTGCTCAGTGCATCGCTTCATGTACGCTCCTTCGCCCTCAATCTCAGTGCCTTGCATTTGGATACTTCTGAGACACCTTACAACTTTTTAGTTAAATAACACTTTTGAGACAGTCTCTACTTTTTTGTAACTTTTTTACGAGAACCTCGTCATAAATAAATGTTATTTGAAAAAATCACGAGCATATGGAAAAATTATTAAATTTATTATTCGTATTAACTTTTGTTTTCGGAGGTGTAGCCAGTGCACAACAAAAGAGAAGCATCACCGAGCACAAAGTAAAGGCACATACAAATGTTAATGTAAATATGTCAGTTGGTGCATTTAGAGCATCAGTCGAAAAATCAACACAAAAGCAGATAGAACGCAAGCGCATAAAATTAAACAGTTTTTTAGATTTTGGTACGAAAGCTACCACGATTTATTCCGAAGACTTTTCCGGAGGTATGGGCGAATGGACAGTTTCGGGGTTAGGTGCTGACTGCTGGTCTGTTCAAAACGATAGTACTGCGGGGGGAACACCACCTGAACTTACGTTAAAATGGGTATCGGGTACTGAATTAAACGGTTTGTCCTATTGCATGAGTCCAGTTGTCAATACTTAAGGATACACAAGATTAATATTAGAGTTTAAACAGCAGTTTAGGATATATGCAAACTCTGTCTCATTGGGTGTTTATACTACTATTGATAACGGTACAACTTGGGAAGAGGTTTGGTTAGATACAGTTTCTACTGATCTTTTGGAAGTTAAAAACCTATTTATAAATAATGCCCATGTTGGAAACAGCAACTTTAGATTTGCTTTTGCATTTAATGGCAATATTTACGACATTCAGGAGTGGACAATTGATGATATACTATTAATCAATCCAGATGAACACGATTTAGGAATTATTGCTATTACACCCAATTCTACCATACAAAGCGATTCCTCTGTAACACCAAGAGTTACAGTCAGAAACTTTGGAGCCAATAATGAAAGCAGTTGGTCCTTAACTTTAACTGATGGCAATGCTTATACGAGCACAGTTTCAAATATTAATATTTCAGTTACTGAAACTAAAGTTATTGATATGGACGACTGGACACCGACAGAAGGAGATTACATATTAACAGCTACACTAACTCTTACAGGCGATGAAAATGAAAGTAACAACACTTTAACACAAACCGTTAGTGTAATAGAATATACCAAAGCTTTTGCTTGGAACATATTTCATCAAGGAGGTATGGGCGCAGAAGGTGCTGGTCCAGTTAATATTTTTTTAGAAAATGGCGTTATGACTCAAATTGCAGTTGACGAAAGCTATTTTGTTACCGCAGCCGACTATGTAGGAGATGAAATTTATGGTATCCGTTATTCCGAAGGTAGTGCAAAGTGTCCTTTAGTTAAGGTTGATCAAACCTCTGGAGTTGTTACAGAGATTGGTGGTGGTGCATCTTATTTAACAGGTTTTGCCTATGACGTGACTACAGGAACTGCTTATGTTATAAATGTATATGGGAAGTTAAGTACTATTGATCTTGAAACAGGCATTGTGACAAATATTGGAGGTGATTTTTTGTACGCAATGTGTCTAACCTGCGATGCTAATGGTAACCTGTTTTCTATTTCGTTAGACGATCGTACAGCAAGTATTGATAAAGTCACTGGTAAATGTACAGTGATTGGAAATTTGGGTATTGATGTTTATTATGCCCAAGATATTTGTTTTGACAGAGATAACAATATTTTATATGGTACACTGTTTACCGCTTCACTCGAAAGTGGTTTATACACCATTGATTTAACGACAGGTGCAGCTAATTTGATTGTTGAAATATTCGATGAATTAGCAGGATTTGCTATACCATATACATTTACAGGTCCTCTTGTTCTTTCTAAAACCCCTGCTGCAAACGCAACCAAAGTTGCTGTCGAT
>DAOSIN010000135.1:3222-5915 GCA_035366675.1 Salinivirgaceae bacterium
ACTGAAGTTAGTGTTACTTTCGATGTTGATATTACAGCTGTCGATCTTTCAGGAATTTCGATTACTCCAGATCCTGGCAATGTTTCAGCTTCAGTTAGTGATAATAAACTAACAATTATTCACGATAGTCTTGATTATCAAACCTCTTACACGGTTTTAATTCAAGCTGGCACAGTTGCCGATGGCACAGGTACAAATGCTAATCCTATTACTTGGTCATTTACAACTGAGAAAGGTGTTGGTATTTCCGATGTTTATGCCAATTTGGTTTTGGTTTATCCTAACCCCTCAAATGGTACAGTTAATGTGCAAGTTAACGATAAATCTCTTGTTACTGTATTCGATATGTTAGGTAGAGTTGTTGCTACTTATGATGTTGGTGCAAACGAAACTATCTCTTTCACTCAATCACCAGGTATTTACATACTTAAGGTAGAAAGTAGGGGTAAGGTTTCTACTCACAAACTGATAGTAGAGTAAATGTTTTTCGTTTATAATGTTTTTGAACTATTAAAGCGTTAAGAGTAGAGACGAAGCATGCTCCGTCTCTACATTGCCATGGCATTTGCAAAAAGCAGAGACGCCATAATATGACGTCTCTACAACGCTCTGATATTCAACTGATTATTTGTTAATAACATATTGTAATCGGGCGACCACAAGGGTCGCCCCTACTCAATTGTTCATTGACTCTTCTTTTTCGCACAACTTGAACCATCTGTCGCTTTTCTTATCCAAAAGCTTTATTATTTCGCCTATTCGTTCCGATTTGGCTGTTAGTGCTTCGTAATCGTCAGTGCCACTGTTTATTTCGGTTTCTAATTGGCGTTTTTCGTTTTCTAATTCCTCAATCTCTGTTGTTAGGGATTCGAGTTCTTTTTTCTCGGCATAACTCATTTTTTGAGGTTTTTGTGATGTTTTTTCCTGACGTTTTGTTGTCTCTTTTTGGATTTGTCGTGCTTTTGCCTCCTCTTTTTTTTGTTGCTCTCGGTTCCATTCGTAGTAGTCGCTGTAGTTACCAGGGAAACCGCTGATTTCTCCGTTTCCTTCGAAAATTAATAGTCCGTCAACAACTTTGTCTAAAAATCGGCGGTCGTGTGATACGGCTAAAACTACACCCGCAAAACTTTCTAAGTACTCCTCTAATATCGTCAGAGTTTGAATATCAAGGTCGTTTGTAGGCTCGTCGAGAATTAAGAAGTTTGGGTTTTGCATTAAAACAGTGCACAAGTACAGCCTGCGCTTTTCGCCACCGCTAAGCTTGTGGATAAATGAGTTTTGAACACTTGGCGGAAAAAGAAACATGGTTAAAAACTGTGATACTGACAGTACTTTACCATCTCCTAATTTTACAACCTCGGCAATATCTCTGACGGCATCAATCACGCGGCTGTTTTCATCAAACGAAATACCCTCTTGTCGAAAATATCCAAATACGACAGTTTCTCCTGTTTCGATTTTTCCCTTATCGGGCTTGATATTTTCGGTAATGATATTCAGAAAAGTTGTTTTCCCTGTTCCGTTGCTGCCAACTATCCCGAGGCGTTCGTATCTACGAAAATTGTATGAGAAATTGTCTAATATTTTTAAGTCACCAAACGACTTATATAGGTCGATGACCTCCAAAATCTTCTTTCCTAACCGTGCTGCTCCAACTTTTATATTGATATTTTTTTCGTCGAAACGTTGCGAAGCTTCGTCACGCAACTTGTAAAAAGCGTCTATTCGGTATTTAGCTTTGCCTGTACGTGCCATCGGTGTTTGACGCATCCACTCAAGCTCGCGGCGAAGTGTGTTTGTTGCGCGATCGACATTTGCTTGTCGGGCTTCTATGCGCTCCTCTCTCTTTTTCAAAAAATATGAGTAATTGCCACTGTACCAATATATTTGCTTTTCGTCTATCTCCATAATATCGGTGCAGATGCTATCTAAAAATTGCCGGTCGTGAGTAACCATCAGCATTGTGTTTTTTGTTGAAGCGAAATATCCCTCTATCCACTCGACCATGTTTAAGTCTAAGTGGTTTGTGGGTTCGTCTAAAATCAAGAAATCGGGTTCGCTTATTAAAGTAGCTGCCAAAGCAACACGCTTTTGCTGACCTCCCGAAAGTGTCTCAACCTTTTGTCTAATGTCAGTAATATTGAGTTGCATAAGAATCTGTTGCGCCTTGGTTTCCATATCCCATGCGTTTGCGGCATCCATAAGTTCTGTGGCTGCTTGTAGCTCATTTTTATCGCAACTTATTAGTGCTTGCTCGTATCTGTTAATGGCTTTTATCGCTTCGCTGTCGCCCTTGAAAACATTGTCGAGTATTGATAATTCTGGGTCTAAAAGTGGGTTTTGGTCGAGATATCCCACCGTAATATCATTCTTCCAAACAACATTCCCCGAGTCGGGAGTATCTAATCCTGCAACTATCTTCAACAGAGTTGATTTTCCGGTACCGTTGCGAGCAATTAGCCCAACTCGTTGATTTTCAGATATTGAGAAATTTATCTCGGAAAGTAAGATTAAACTGCCAAACGATTTTGTTAGGTTTTCGACTTGTAGGATAGGTGTCATAGTGCTTTTTAGGTTCAATTGGAATAAAAAAAGGAAAATTCTGTGAACAGAATAAGCAAAAATAGTATGAATTAAGTTAATTGTTGTGTTTGCTATGTGGAATTTACCGATTTTAGAAAAAACACTTTTCT
>DAOSIN010000136.1:0-5888 GCA_035366675.1 Salinivirgaceae bacterium
CCTACCGGTCCAGCAGGTCCCTCTGGTCCGACAGGTCCTTCAGGTCCAATTGGTCCAGTTTCTCCTTGTGGTCCCTGTGGTCCGATTCCACCTTGAGGTCCGGTGGGTCCTTGTGGTCCAATAGGTCCTGCGGGTCCTTCTGGACCCTGATTGCCTGTTGCGGCATACATAGCATATGGTACAGACATAATGGGAGATGTTCCCATAGTAACAAAACTGCTGCCTACTTTTAATTCAACCTTTATCAGCACTGTTGTACTGCTCCAGGGTACAGTGGCAAAGTTACCTGATAGAGCTTCGCCCTGCCCTATTATTAAATTAACAATTCCAAGATTGTTGGTGGTGCTGTTTTGCGATTCAGAGTAATATACGGAATTGCTATTTTGGTCAATCAGACTTATCCGTAAATTAACCTCTTGATTTTGAAGCGTAGTGCCATCTTGTTTTTGGATGGATGCTTGGTAGTTAAATCCTTGTTGTTGTGCATTAGCCGTTGCAAATAACGCTATGCAAAACAGGATAGAGAATAATTTTCGTTTCATAACACTTGACTTTTAGTTGATTATATATTTTCACTTTTTCGCAATGTAAATTAAAACAAAATAATTTAATAATGCAATAGGTTTTTAATGAAGTGGAGGTAGTTATTTCTACCACCTTTGTAATGCAATGATTATCAGCGGTATATACTGATTGTATATTAACAAAAAAAATGTTAATGATTTGTTAAAAGTAATTAGCAATGTGCAATTAGCAATGAACAATTATTAATAGATTGATAATTAAACGTATATTCACGATTTTTAAACTGGGTTAATGTAGGAGCAAACCTTGTGGTTGCATTAATATCGAAAGTAACGTAGCAGTTGAGCACTTATATATAAAATATCTTCAAATTTCAGATATATAAACAATCTATTACTTTGTGTCTCTTATTAATTTTAATGATTTTTCAAGACCACTTTCGTGTTTTATATTCAGTATCATAGTAGAGGTTGAGAGAGAGTCTAAATTAAGTCTATAATCTCCTTCTTGCTCTATACGAATGATTTTTATATCTATGGTTTTACCTTCTAAAGTATTCAGAGAAATGGTGTATTTACCACTTTTTGGTAAGAATATATTAACAAAATCTTTAGCGGGATTCGGAAACACGCGTAGCTGAGAAATTGAAACTTCATTTACAGATGTTCCGCTTTCTACTATTAAATCCAAATCGTATATACGTCCTTTATCCACAGGGTCTGCTCCCAAATCGGCATAATTAGTTGGACGCCAGGCATCGGTATATACCACTCTTATTCTGGTTTTACCTAATTCTGCTGTAGCCGGAACAGTTATATTTTGTGAAATATTTAATACAGTAGCACTATTATTTGCTTTTCTTTTTCCAATAATGGCAATTCGTTCTCCTGCATCTGCAAAATCATAATCCTGATTCCAGTCAACTAAAATAATTGCTTGACACCATTGTAATCCATCAGATTGATCAGGAAGTGCGGTTAGATTCAAATTAAAAGAGTTGCCACGTTTAGCTGTTACTGCAGTTGCGTTGTGATAGATATAGTGGGAAGGGGGTGGTGTTAAACTTGTATAATCAATATTTGTTTGACCCTCTTCAGTAGTTATTTTTGTTACATATCTATCAGGTCCAACAGGTCTATATTCTATCGGAATAGAGTAACCTATCGTGTAGCTTGCTGTTGACATAAGACTATTAGCCATCCCCTCTTTTACAGCTATTGCTTTTAAGGTTGCTGAGTTTTCCAAAATAATTGGTTCTGTATATAACAGAGAGTTTTTATTTGGGACTGAACCATCAAGCGTGTAATAAACAGATGCTCCTTCTGTAGCAGATGACAAAGTGATTGTTTGAGGTGGATCATAGCTTCCTGATTCCAATGAAATCTCGGGTTGTACCACGATTTCTGTTCCGGCTTCTGTAAGGCTATCAGCACCATTCGTTAGCCAGTTTAATGAGAAGTTTAAAAAATACATTTTGTATGGTACTGTCTCATCTTCTTCCAAGTAAACACCTATTGTACCATCAGGTAGAATAGTAATAGATGAGTAAGCTGATTGATTTGGCGCAATGGTTTTTTTTATGGGCCAAGTTGTTCCTTCATCGTAGCTTATCCACATAGTTACATTTCTTCGATTGTTGTTATTTGGCAAAGTGTGTAGAATTCTGTCTTTGTCGTAACCATCTTGGGTAGATGTGTAGCGGATAATATCTGCGTCACAGGCATTGCCCCAAATTTCCGACCAACTGTTTTTTGGTCCCCAAGTTACACCGCCGTCAGAAGATTTTGCCCAAAGTCTATTTCCTGTTGTACGACTGCTCATTAAGATATCGCTATTGTTTAATTCTACGACCTTGGCTTCGTCGCCGCTAATAATTGCCCTTTGTGAAACTTGCCATGTTTCTCCATCATCGTCTGAGTAAACAGCATAGTTATGCAATCCGGATATTCCCGGTTCACGTACAGCTACTACAGCCATCAATCTGCCATTTTGGGTACATAAAGCGTGACCCGAGCCGAAAAAGAGACCAAGCCACTGCTGACGAACAGGATCATCACATTCAGGACCGTAAATTTGCGGTGTAATATCTGTTGGAGAAGTCCAGGTTAATCCGTTATCATCGCTTGTTGACATATAGGTGCGAATCAGATTGTTAGGATTAGAGTCCCATAATCCGTTTCCTCCTACAAAAAGCGCAACAAGTTTTCCGCTATTTGATTTAATAATTGCGGCGTCACCAAATCCCCCGCTTGGACTTCCCTGAGCCACCAAAATAGGCTCTGACCAGGTTTTCCCACCATCGGTACTTCTGTTAGCAACGATATCAATATCAGCAGGCAGGTCATTGGCGTTGTTTTTTCTCTTATCTGTCAATACTACCAACGAACCGTCTGAAGCAGTTGTGATAGCCGGAATACGATAGTTTGTTGAACCGTAATCTCCGGGAGCGTAAATAAGTTTTCTAGCAAGCATAATTTCACGACTTCCATTAGGATTGCCATTATCAAAAGTGTGAGTTTCAGTTGCTGTTGAAATAGAAATCACCTCAGCATCAAGTCTGTTTCCCTCTTTAGCAGTCTCTTTCACTTTGAAAGTTACCCAAATATTATTGTTTCCGGGTATAATATCTTCATTCAATGGAATAACAATCTCACCCTCTTCGGGATTCGCAGTAGCGAGAAGTTGTGTAAACTCATTAATCGGATTGCGTGGGTCAAATTGAGTGGAAGTTCCTGTTGTGTAAATTTTGATCTCTTCAATATCATTTATATCAGTAGTGCCATTCAGATTCATTACTAAGTTCCCAAATGAAGAGGGATTATTTCCTGTAGTTGTCAGTTGTATTCTCAAAATCTCTTCATTGTCATTTCCTCTGCCGGAAAAGTTATTATCCTGAAATACGGTAGAACCTGTAATGTTAATATCTCCCTTTGTAGAAAATTTAGCAAATAAAGTAGAGTGGTTGCTTTTAATATCTGCAGCAACATTATCGGTAGTATTTTCAAAACTATAAGCTGTAATAGCTACTGCTAATATAGCTATGCACAATGGAAATGATAGTAAAAATTTTCTCATAGTAGCTAATTTTTAATTAATTGCGTAATGTCACTTCTTTGGGTTATGATATCATTCGTTTAGTAGTTCAACCATCCAAATAGCATCATCTTTAATTTTTTTGTAGGCTAATGTACTGTAACGTTTGGCAAATCGGGAGTCCCAAAACCATTTTTCTACCGTTTTTCTGTGTTCCTCGGGTATCTCTGTGCTGTTGGTTTTAAAAAAGTAGTATTGTAAAACAATCAAGTGGGTTTGATAAGTTGAAATATCGGTTTTGATTGACATATCAATCAGAAAATCAATTGACTTGCTAAGCGCATTTCGAGTTTTAGTCCAGATGTTTTTTGCAATCTCCGGATTTAGTTTAAGTTGCGAGCTTGAACGGCAATCGTCAAAAGCATTCATTGCTAGAGAAAAGGTGAAAACACGGTCGTTAAGTGCCCCAAGCTTAGCGACTTTCTGCATTGAATTAAACTCTTTCATCTTCTCTTTCAAATCAAACTCAGTGCTCCACGTAGTTGCATGAACAAGATCGAACGATGTTAATCGCTTGCCTCCCTGATTAATACGCTCGAATATCTCAACCACATCATCAATTTCATAATTCAGGGTTTTAACTATGCTGACAGGGTATTCAAGCAGAAGTTTTCGAGCATTTTTCCAGTTTTCGGCAATTCTTGGCGAATCTGCGGTAAGAGTGTCTAAGGTCTCTTCAAATTCTTTGTTGTCGAATAGCTTATATGCGGGTATATTATATTTTTCGCTTTTGCGGCGAGGCACCTTAAATTTCTTTCTGGCAGGATTAAAGCATATTTGCTTATAATCAATTCCTTCGGCTTCCAAACCACGGAATGTTCTGTAAAGTGATAAAAGCCTTTGCTGCCCGTCAAGAATAAATTGAAACTGTTGGTTTTCAGTGTTATGATTTGGCAAATCGTCAACTGTTCTTACAAAACGGTTGTACTCCTGAGGTGCTATCCACATAAAAAATGTTCCTATTGGATATTGCATATAGAGACTATTAAGCAACAGTACAATTTTTGGTCTCTCCCACACGTAATCACGTTGAAACATAGGGATTTTGATATTTCCTTTTTCCAATTCGTTAATTAGTTTTGGAAGTGTCCAATCGGCAACAATTTCAATTTTTGTATCCATAACCTATTGTTTATTTCGGATTTCACTTCGACACTTCGGCTATGCTCTGTGCAACGCTACGCTCAGTGCAGAGCGGAAGGCGGATTTCGGATTTAATAAAATCTAAGATTCCGAAATTTCTCGTTTGATTTTTATCGAATAAAGTTAAGGGTTATTTTTTAATTGGCAATTAAAAAAACGTTACTTTTGTTACGATTGAAAAAAGTTGTTATGAGAAGTATTCATTTTATAGCTATTGGTGGAGCAGCCATGCACAATTTGGCGATAAATTTAAAAAACAAAGGTTTTAAAGTTACAGGTTCAGATGACGAGATTTTTGAACCTTCACGTTCACGATTAGAAGCGCATGGTTTGTTGCCGGAGATGTTTGGTTGGTTTCCCGAAAAAATCACACATTCGATAGATACAGTTGTTTTGGGAATGCACGCAAAAGCCGATAATCCCGAGCTTTTAAGAGCCAAGGAGTTAGGTGTTTCTGTTGTCTCTTATCCCGAGTTTTTATATAATCAGACAAAAGATAAACTTAGGGTAGTTGTTGCTGGAAGTCACGGAAAAACAACTACAACCGCCATGATACTGCACGTTTTAAAAACTCCTAACCGTAAGTTTGACTATATGGTTGGGTCACAAATAGAGGGTTTTGAACTTATGGTAGGTTTATCAGACGATGCAGAAATAGCTGTCTTTGAGGGAGATGAATATTTGTCGTCGCCAATAGATTTGCGAAGTAAGTTTCATTGGTATAAACCTGATATAGCCGTAGTAACTGGTATTGAGTGGGATCATATTAATGTTTTTCCAACTTTCGAGGAGTATGTGGCTACTTTCAAAAGTTTTGCGGAAGCAATTCCGGAGAGAGGAAAACTGTTTTGGTATAAAGAAGATGTTGAATTACAACGTATTGCCAAATCAGCAGATATAAAAGCAGATTTGAAACCATATGAGGGATTGGATTGGGAAAAACGCAATGACCATACAGTTATTAAATTTAGTGGTAAAGAGTATAAATCTCGCTTATTTGGAAATCACAACTTTCAGAATATGAATGCTGCAATGCTTGTTTGCAACGAGTTAGGCATTGATAGCGACAGTTTTTTAAAAGCTATGGAGGATTTTAAGGGTGCAAGCCGAAGACTTCAAAAAATTAA
>DAOSIN010000137.1:0-5670 GCA_035366675.1 Salinivirgaceae bacterium
ACTGAGCCCGAATATCGAAGTAACGCAGCAGTTGGGCACTTATGAGACACCGCCTATAGTACACTTTTAATTCAATTGTTAATTGATATATGAAGGACAGAATCTTTAAAATAGCACTATTTTTAGCAGCATTTCTCATTTTAATTGTGGGAGGGGGAATGATATATTCTCTAACCACCGGAGCTATGCCCGCTTTTAAGGAGTATGGATTTTTCAGTTTTATTTTTTCATCAGAGTGGAACTATACTGCGGGTTCGGAGCGTTACGGTGCACTTGCATTTATTGTTGGGACGCTTCTAACATCGTTTCTTGCACTTGCTATTTGTATTGTTTTCTCGATTCCGGTATCAATTTTTACGGGCGAGTACTTTAAAGGCACAAAAGTAGCTTCAGTTTTAGAAACAATGATTGACCTTTTGGCAGGTATTCCGTCAATTGTTTACGGACTTTGGGGGTTTTACATGCTTCGTCCTGTTATCATGGATCTTGGATTATCAAAACAGGGCTTTGGCGTTCTGACGGCTTCGATTGTTTTGGCAATAATGATTATCCCATATGCAGCCTCGCTGAGCAGTCAATTTATTAAAATGACCCCTGTCGATTTAAAAGAGGGTGCTTACAGTCTCGGAGCTACCCGCAAAGAGATGGTAACCAAAGTTGTATTCCCAACCGTGCTGCCAGGTGTTATTTCATCTTTTATTTTGGCACTTGGGCGCGCTTTAGGCGAAACAATGGCTGTTACAATGCTTATTGGCAACACGAACACCATTCCTCGTGGTTTGGGAGATACGGGTAACACAATGGCGAGTATCATAGCTAATCAGTTTGGCGAAGCCTCAGATAATCGGCTTGCCGTTTTAATTGCTATTGCACTGTTACTTTTTGTTATTACATTGATTACCAACTCGATAGGACGAATGTTGATAAGAAATATGAGACCAGTATGATACTAACACAACAAAACCCGATGCATAAAAGCACAACCTAAAGTATATGAGTTCCATATAAAACAAAAAATTATAAACGTATGAAGATAGATTTTAATAAAAGAAGGTTGATTAAAGACAAGCTGTTTTTATGGTTCGTTATAGTTTTTTCAGTCATAATTGCTTTACCGTTGGTTATTATCATCGGAACAGTGCTTATAAAAGGGATTGGTCAAATAAATCTCGACTTTTTTATAAAAACCACGCCAACTACCTTAGAGGCGATGATGGCAAATAGTGTCGGAGAACGTGTTCCCGGCGGTATCGCTAATGGTATAGTAGGTATGTTTCTTACCGTACTTATGGCATCGATAGTAGCTATTCCTGTTGGTATTATGTGTGGCGTTTATCTCTCCGAAAACAAAAACAAACGTTTAGCAGGTGTTGTACGTTTTATCAGCGAACTGTTGCAAGGAACCCCTTCGATAGTTATCGGTATTATTGCTTATTTGTGGATTGTTATCCCTATGGGTACTTTTTCAGCCATTGCTGGAGCTGTATCATTGGCAATAATGATGCTTCCGTTAATTATTCGTTCAACCGAGGAGACCCTTAACCTCTTGCCTGTTAGTCTTAAAGAGGCAGCACTTTCGTTAGGAACTTCGTACTCTTCAATGATTTTCAAGGTTTGGTTACCATCAGCTTTTTCGGGTATTTTCACGGGAATACTTCTATCCATTTCGCGGATTATGGGCGAAACCGCACCACTTATGCTTACTATTCTTGGTAGTTCATACATTCAATGGGATATAACCAAACCAAACACCTCAGTATCGCTACTCATTTGGGAATTTTACAACGACCCTAATTTACAAAGTATGATTTGGAGTGCATCGCTATTTTTGTTAGCTGCTGTGTTAATTCTAAATATTTCAGCAAAAAGCATGGCAAAAAAATGGAGTCCTGTTTTTTAGTTTTCTTATTGATATTAAAACATTGATAATAAATGACAACCGATAAAAAACCAGTATTAGAAATAAAAAATTTAAGCATTTCCTATTCGGATAATAACTATGCTGTACGCAACGTAACTGCTGATATTGCTCACAATACTATTACTGCTATTATGGGACCTTCGGGTTGTGGCAAAAGCACTCTTTTGAGAGCAATTAACAATATGCACGCACTGCACGAGGGCATTACAATGAAAGGTGATATTTTGTTAAATGGGCGCAACATACTTCAAATGAACCCCATAGATGTGCGTACTCAGGCAGGAATGGTTTTTCAACGCCCGAACCCTTTCCCAACAATGAGTATTTACGATAATGTTATAGCCGGATATCTGCTCAAAGGTATTAAACTAAAGAGAGCAGAGCGCGATAGAATTGTCGAGGAAAACTTACGTAATGTAGGATTATGGGATGAAGTAAATGACGTTCTTCATAAAAAAGGCACTTTTCTATCAGGGGGACAACAGCAAAGACTTTGCATTGCTCGCACGTTGGCTCTCAAGCCCAATCTTTTGCTTATGGACGAACCAACATCAGCTCTAGACCCTATTGCTACACTAAGAATCGAGGAGCTACTTGTGCAGCTAAAAGAGCAAGTTACCATTATTATTGTTACACACAACATGTCGCAAGCCTCACGAATTTCCGATTATTCGATGTTTATGTATTTAGGCGAACTTGTTGAGTATGAGCAGACTAGCATTATGTTTACCAATCCTAAAGATAAACGTACCGAAGATTATTTAATCGGTAAAGTTGGATAATTCATTGTATTATTGTATTATTACCAATATTTTACAATTAAAAGCATAGAGTTATGATAAGAGAAAATTCGTTAAAAATACTAACTGAAGAGTTTATTGCTCTAACAGATATTATGACCGAGCAGTTTGCTCTTGTAAGCAAACACCTTGAACAAAGTATTACGCCAGAGGAGTTAAAAAAAGTTCACGAAAATGAGAAAAACATCGATTTGATGGAAAACAGAATTCGTGAAACAGTTATTAACGATATCGTAAGGCTTACGCCTCGTGCTACGGACCTCCGCAGAATGGTTTCAACTTTAAACATTATAGTTGATATTGAGAGAATGGGCGACATACTCAACAGCATTTGCAAGCGTCTGCCCGTTGTTATTGAATCAAAATCAGTTTGGAAAAAATATCAACCAAAATTGATTAATTTGTTTGGAATGGTAAGCAAAATGTTTGATAACATCGTTTACGCACTTCACACGGAAAATAATTATATAGCACGGAATATCATTGCCACAGACGATAGCATTGATGATAGTTATCACGATATTCACCAACAGCTTTTCCAAATCGACGCTAAAGCAACCGAAATGCCAGCTTATTTAAACCTTAGTCGCATTCTTTACTTTATGGAACGTATAGGCGATTCGTGTACAAACATTGCCGAAGATTTACTTTATCTTATTGAAGGAATTAACGCAAGACACACTGATATATAGACAGTTGACTGCGATTCAAGAGTTTTTATTTTAAAATATTAAAATCAAATAACAAACCGCCTTCAGGTCGGTTGCGTGCTACTATTGTCCCTCCGTGGAACTGGACAGCATGCTTGACTATTGACAAACCTAAGCCCGTGCCTCCACTCTTTCTGCTCCTTCCTTTGTCGATACGCAAAAAGCGGTCAAATATTTTATCTAAATGCTCTTTATTTACTCCAACCCCAGTGTCGTAATACCTTAAACGATAACTTGTTTTATCTTGCTCAACACATTCAACGACAATTTTAATATTATCTCCAGCGTATCTTATGGAGTTTTCAATCAAATTGCGAAAAATAGAGAACATTAAATTATAATTTCCTGCAAAGAATGATTTTTCCGGGATTCTGTTTTCAATCGTAACATTCTGTTCTTTAGACACTTCCTCCCATTCAGTGGCTGCCTCTTCAAAAATCTCATATAAATCTAACTTCTCTTTCGGAAAAAGATTTGCCGACTCTTCGAGTTTAGTAATAAGTGCCACATCTTGAATCAGGTTGGACAAACGAAGTGTTTGTGCATGCGAACGTTCTATAAAGTATTGCTGTTTTTCAAATCCTATATCCTTATTATTCAATAATATTTCAAGATATCCTCTAATGCTGCTGACAGGTGTCTTCAATTCATGTGCTATATTATTTGTCATCTCCTGTTTCATCAAACGGTTTTTGTCTTTTTCATGAATTGTTTGCAACTTGCTGTCTTCCAATTGTTTATATAAGGATATTATCTTGCGACCAATTTCACCCGAATGAGTATCAGGAAAATGAATTTTATTGTAATCAATATTTCCTTTTTCGACATCAGTTACGAAATTTATCAAAGTTCTCATAACATTATCAAATTTATCTGTTATTATGACCAACACCAACAATGTTATAAAGAACAGAAAAACAATGATATAGAGCAAAATATTATCGAAATGGATAAAATTTGTCCAACTTATAACATATGGTAAAGCCAAACGTAAAAACGAGCCGTCCTTACATTTTCGGGCATAATAGAGATACTCTTGGTCAGTGGTGCTTGACTTCCGAATGGCATACCCCTCATTAGAATAGTTTGCTGAATAGATTTCGGGTCGTCCAAAGTGATTTTCAACAACATTACTGGCGATATTGTCGTAAACAAGTCCTCCATCGGAATCAATCAGAGTAAGACGCACTTCCTGGGGCAGATATTGTAACACTTCCTCTGTATCGGCTGAGTTCTCTAACATTTTTTCTGCCGTTGTAGCAAGAATACGCAAAGTCTCCTTCTGGTTGTTAGTTTGATACTCTTTCTCTTTGTAGTATTGCAACCACGCAATTACGAAAGCATAAACTAAAAATATAGCAAAAAAACCTATTAAAAGTTTTCTCTTATGATTCATAACTATTTTGTTTTCAAGCTATAACCAAAACCTACTTTATTTACTATCTGTAAGTTTGAGTTGCGTATTTTTTTTCGTAATCTGGCTATATGTACGTCAACACTTCGTTCTAAAACATATACATCGTTTTCCCAAACTCGTTGTAGTATCTCTTCTCTCGAGAAATAGTTGCTTGTGTTTTGAGCGAGCAAAACCAATATCTTATACTCTTTTTTTGTTAACTCTATAGGTGAATCATCTATTGTTACAGTTAATGTGTTCAAGTCGATATTCAAATTACCAACAACAATGTTCTCCACTGATTTCTCATCTAAAGACGAAGAGGTGCGTTTTAAAACAACTTTAACACGTGCCAAAAGCTCTTTAAGAGAAAATGGTTTGGAGATATAATCGTCTGCGCCAAGATTAAATCCTGTAAGTATATCATTTTCACCCGTTTTGGCGGTTAAGAAAATAATTGGAATATCGTTATCAAGTTGTTTTCTTAAAATGCTAGCCATTTGATATCCAGACATTTCATCCATCATCACATCTAAAAGGATTAGTTTGTGTTCGTTAGTTAAAATATGCAAAGCATCTTTGGCATTATGCGCAACATCAACGATATAACCCTCACTTTCAAGATTGTATTGAAGTATTTCGCATATATCTTCTTCGTCGTCAACTACTAATATTCTGTGCATTTTATCTGTTTTTTATTGACAAATAGGCTGTCATGTTTGCTTCATAACAGTAATGTCTGTAATTTTAATACCGATTGGACACACACTATATTCCAAACTTCGCTGTCGCTCTTTTGGACTATGTGTCTGTAACATCGGTATTTACCATTGTAAAATTTTA
>DAOSIN010000138.1:0-5651 GCA_035366675.1 Salinivirgaceae bacterium
CTTCGATAAGCTGTCGTGCTAATTCGCTGTCAGACAACATTAAAAGTTTTTCTTTGGGAAGCAGTGGCTTCTCATTTTTGTATATCGTGTCAATTAAAAACTCTTTTGCTCGGAAGTTTGCAATTGTCTCAGTAAGTAGATCTTTAACTAAAAATACGTTAGCATATTTTTCCAACACAGTTTTAAAGTAGTGGTACTCTTGCTGTGCAATGGACAAATTTAATATATCGCCGTAAAGTGCACTTTCATGATTTTTTGGGGTCATGTTTTCAACTTCTAATCCCGGAACATGAATTATTACACCTTCAAGGTCGCCAATTTCAGAAGTGACGCCTACTTTTAATTTGTTGTTCATATATTTAAAGTTAGAAATTATAAATTAGAGGCTGTTTCAAAAGTAACATGTAACAAAAAGTGGTAAGGTGTCTCAGAAGTGTCCAAATGCAAGGCACTGAGATTGAGGGCGAAGGAGCGTACATGAAGTACGTGACTGAGCCCGAATATCGAAGTAACGCAGCAGTTGGGCACTTATGAGACACCGCCTTATGTTATCTCAATGGAGCCATTGTCGATTTATTATAGCTTTTTACAATTTCATTATTTCTATATAGTGTAACTTGAGAGGTATCTCCTATATTGTCATATATAACCCAGGTGCTATCAGGTTTGTCGTCTTTATAGTAACCTGAAATATTTATTACTCCGTTTGAGTAAAACACCTCTGAGAAGCCTTGACGTTTGCCATCTATATAATCGCCAATACTCCAAATATTGCCATTTTCGTAGTAAGCTTTCCATTCGCCAGATCGTTTATCATCTTTCATCTCTCCGACAATTTTCACTTGTCCCGATTGGTATAGCTCCTCATACAAATAGATATTTTCTTTTTTGTTTTTTGTGGTCTTTCTAATTTTTGGTGCACCATTTTCAAAAGTTTCAACAATTTCAACATTCTTAGATTTATTGCATGAAACTAACATTAATCCAACTAAACCGATAACAAATATTTTATACATAGCTCATCTGTTTTTAATTTTTTGAATACGATTTTTTTTGCGAGTGCAAAATTATAAAAATACCTTTAATTCTCCTAATAAATCGGAGCACAAGAGTTTTAAGTGGATTTTGCTAACAAGTCTATTGTTATGAAATCCATACAGCAAATAGTGTGAAAAAATTGTACTAACGGTTTTGCACTATAAAATGGTTGAGTTTATGACGTTAATTGTTGACAGCTAATTATTTAAAATAATATCCTATTCCAATTTTTACCATATTGTTTAATTCAGGTTTGTCAAAAAGTCCTGTTTTTGAATTCAAGTCGTTGAAATCAGGCAACTCTGCAACCTTGTCGGTACTTGTGTGGCTCTGCAATCCGATACCGATACCAGCACCTAAGTCTAAATATAAATTATGAGTTAAATAGGTTTTTAATCCAAACGAAAACATTAAGTGTAAATAATTACTTACAATTTTATGCTTTGAATTATAAGTAGTGCCAATCGTAAGTATTCTCTCGTTGGTAAAATTCTCGTAACTATAAATTAAATCAACTAAAAGTATGGGATTAAATCTTTTAATCGTCTTATTAATTGAGTAATCATAAGTCAATTGGGCACCAATTTTTTTATAAAATTTCTCAGGTAAATATATTCTTGGTCCCAATGTCATTGTATGTTTGCCTACTGTGTAGGAAACAGATAGTGTCATTAAGTATCTCTCTTGTGCAAAATCTAAATAATATCCTGCACTTTGCTGGTTGTTTTTGTAATAATATTCTGTCAATGTGGTGTGTAAAGAGCTTGAAATATTTAATCCCCAAAATTGATTAGTATCATTTTGAGAATGCAAACTTTTCCAACTAATAAGTACGAGCAATATTGAAAGTAATCTTATGTTCATCGCTGTTTTATTGACTGGTTACAACAAATAATTTATGAGACAAAGGTACAAAATCTAACTAAATCGAAAGTCAAGCTAATTTTGACATCTTTTAGCTTCGCTATTAAGTTGATTATATGAGACATATACATTTATAGCAGTGAAAAAATGTAATTATGTCATAACAAATATTTGTCAAATAACCGAATTGCGATTAGTTTTGTGAGTAATATATAAACAAGAAATCTACAAATATGGAAAGAGTAGTAAGCGGTATTCGCCCAACAGGTAGGCTCCATTTGGGGAATTACTTCGGAGCAATGGTAAACTTTGTAAAAATGCAAGAAACAAATGATTGTATGTTTTTTATTGCAGACATACATTCTCTAACAACACATCCAAATCCTGTTGATTTACAAGGCAATGTGCGACAAACTTTGATAGAGTATTTAGCATCGGGGCTTGATCCAGAGAAGGCAATCATATATGTACAAAGCGATGTGCCCGAAACATACGAGCTTTATTCGTTGTTAAACATGATTGTTTATATTGGAGAACTTAATCGTACCACCAGTTTTAAGGATAAAGTAAGACAAAATCCCAACAATGTTAATGCAGGTTTGTTAACTTATCCAGTGTTAATGGCTGCCGATATTCTTATTCATCATGCGGCTAAAGTTCCTGTGGGGAAAGACCAGGAGCAGCATTTGGAGATGACACGAACTTTTGCAAGTAGATTTAACAATATCTATAAAGTTCAATATTTTAAAGAACCTACTGCATTTAATTTTGGTCATGAGTTGATAAAAATACCTGGTCTTGATGGCTCTGGAAAAATGGGAAAATCGAAAGGAAACGGAATTTTCTTAGCCGATGAGCCGTCTGTGATACGCAAAAAAGTTATGAAAGCGGTTACCGACTCAGGTCCGACCGAGCCAAATTCGTCCGTTTCGGAAAGCGTAAACAATCTGTTTACAATAATGGACGTTGTTTCAGATAGTGAGACAGTTAAATTTTTCCGTGAATCATATGCAAATTGCACTATCAGGTATGGAGACCTAAAAAAGCAGCTGGCAGAGGATATCATAAAATTTACAACACCTATTTATGAGCGAATGCAAGAGCTGAGCAGCAACGAAGAGATGCTAAAAAAGACTGCAAGAATAGGAGCAGAGAAGGCTCGAGAGAGTGCTTCAAAAACAGTTCGAGAGGTAAGAGAAATTATGGGGATAAGAACATTATAAAAAACATATTGCTATAAGTAGTTTTTAAACAATCTCATATGTCATAAATTAAAAGAAATTAATAACTTTGGGAAATTCAAATCTATTTTAAATAACATTTAAGGCTCTTTATTGTATTCAAACACAATTGTACTTATTTTTAAAACTGTTTTTAGTTAAAAACAAGCTCTGAATGAAAAATTTTTTATCAAGAAATAGAAAAAAGAACCTTGGTTCAAGACTGATAACATACATTAATCTTGTAGTTATTGTTGTGTTTATTCCAGTCTTAGTTATTATTTCGATAAAAAGAAATCAAGAGACAATTGAGAGCATAAAAACAGCTGTAGATGCAGTTTGTGGTGAAAATGTTTAAAAAAGTCAAATAATATTTAAAGAGTGCTAAAGTTCTGCATACTTCTTGAAAAGTATTGTTGAGACACAGGAATATACAATTGAGGAAAAACGCACTGAATACTTAGAAAACAACATTGTAAGAGCTTTTGTTAGCAACACGAATATTTCGGCAATATGGTGTATATTTCAGAACGAAGAAGATTCTGTAGCTGTGGATATCTGCAATTTTGCTTTTTACCGCCAGAATGATAAGGTTGAAAAACTTGCTTACGATACAGGGTCTAAGATTCAAGAGATTGCAGACAAAGCCATAAACAAAGTTAAAGTTAGTGGAATGCCTTATTTGGGTGACCCTCGTTTAGAATCTTATTCAAACAAAAACAGCACTGAAAGTTTAGTAGCGAATTTGATGGTACCCGTAATCAAAAATAATGCCTTTAAAGGTGTTGTGAGTATTGATATAGCTTTAGGAAGTTTTGAAAATTTTATTAATAAAATAACACCTTTCCCAGATAGCTATGCTATGCTATTGTCTAATAATGGGATCATTGCACTTCATCCCGACGACACTCAAAACGGTAGAAAAATAACGAATTTAAAACAGTTTAAGAACACGGAGTTTAACTTCTTGAAATATGTAGAGGTAGGTAAACCAATCTCATTTATTACCGATAAAAAGGAGAGTTATGTCACAATATGCCCCATAAATATTAATGATGATGTAGTTCCGTGGGCTTTATGTTTAGTAACACCGTTAAGCAATATTTCCAAAAGCAACAATGAGTTTTTGTTTTTCTCAATAGTTGCCGGTATTTTGGGGCTTATATTAGCCTTAATAGTTATATATCTGATTATAAGAAGAGTACTTCGTCCAACAAAGCATATAATAGACATCTTTGACAGTTTTAGTCAAGGAGTATTTGATAAAAATCAAAAAATAACCGTAAAAACCAACGATGAACTTCAGGTTATGACTTGCCGAATCAACCAATTGATTGACAATATGAACACTCTTGATGAATTTGCAACAGAAATAAGTAAAGGTAATTTAGATGCTGAATATCATCCACTCAGCGAGTCAGACGCCATTGGCAAAGCTCTTGTTGATATTAGAGAAAACAGGCGTCTTTCAAATAAAAAAGAGGCTGAGCAAAAGCTATTGGACAATCGAAATCAGTGGTCGGCAAGAGGTATAAACAGAGTGAGTGAAATATTACGCCATCACAGTCAAAGCATGAGCCAGCTTACGTTTTCGGCATTGAAGTTTATTGTGGAGTATGTCGATGCCGTTCAAGGCGGAGTATATATAAAGAATGACGATACTGAAGAGGATTTATATTTCGAGATGACGGCAGCAATAGCATTTGGTAGAGAAAGGATAGTTGACGGTAAAATAAAACCTGAGGAAGGCTTGGTAGGTCGTTGTGCATCAGAAAAACTTACTATATATCTTACCGAGATCCCCGATAACTATCCTAAAATTAAATCAGGACTTGGCGACTCTACACCTAATGTTATTGTGGTTGTTCCTATGATAGCAAATGAAGATGTCACAGGAGTTATAGAGTTAATTTCTTTCAAGGAATATGAAGATTTTGAAATTGAGTTTTTAGAGAAAATTGCTGATGATATGGCTGTTACTGTGGCAAATGTAATAACAAACCAAAAAACCGCACGTTTGTTAGAACAGTCGCAAAAACAGAGTGAGGAATTAGCATTAAAGGAAGAACAAACAAGACAAACCCTCGAAGAGTTGAGTGTAACTCAAGAAGAAGCACGCCACAGAATTGAACAAATATCGTCGTTAGTAAGTGCAATTAATCAAATTTCAATGGTATCAGAATATGATATTAATGGATATTTAACAGATATTAATGAAAACTTTCTGCGTTTTCTTGGAGTAAACAGACAGCAAATTATTGGTAGAAAACAAGGCAGCTTCGACCAAGACGAAAACAGAGAGGAGAACGAAAAAATGTGGGTGAAACTAAGACAAGGAGAAATAGTTAGATCTGTGCAAAAAATTGATGTCGGATTCAAAAGTATTGTTTTATCCGAGACTTATGTTCCAGTTAAAGATAGTCACGGGGAAATATTGAAAGTAATAAACATTGCAATTGACATAACCCATTCAACAATTAACAATTAACAATGAGCAATTAACAATTAACAATGAGCAATTAACAATTA
>DAOSIN010000139.1:0-1466 GCA_035366675.1 Salinivirgaceae bacterium
GCAATACAAAAAGAACCATTTGACAACCAATTGTCAAAACTTGAAAAAGAGTTTTTAACGTGGAAAAACGATAGAAATCAAACTGATGATATGTTAATATGGGGCATAAAGTTCTAACTAAAATTAGACAGAAGTCAGTGGTACACTTGATCACTAAACAAAGTGTATAAAATTTGAAACCCGTTAATTGCTCATTGTTAATTGCTTTTAACTAATTAATTATATATTTGTATTAAACATCTGTGAACTTATACTCACATATTGCTTACAAAAGCTTTCAAAACAAAATAAATACATAGAAAACTCAGCTAATAAAAAACAATCATGCATAGAATAAAACTCTATCTTATCTCACTTCTTCTGCTTCCTTTGCAAGCATTAGGACAAGGATTGCCACTTATTCAATCATACAGAGCCTCTGAATATGGAGGCGGTGTTCAAATTTGGGATATATTTATTGATAATTCCAATATAGTATATTTTTCCCATAATGACGGTATATCCACTTTCGACGGCAAAAACTGGAAACATACAAAAGATTCAAGCATTTCATACATTAGATGTGTATCAATGGGTGCTGACCATAGATTATTCGTAGGAGGACAATCTGAATTTGGATATTTTAAGCCAAACGAATTCGGCAAACTCGAATATACATCGTTGATGGACAGGTTTGTTGACAAAGAGCTGGAATTTTCTTATGTATTTAGCGTTGCAGCCAACTCTTCAATAGCTGTTTTAACATTAAAAGATAAAGTTATGCTGTATGATATGAACAGCATTAAAGAAATAAAATCAGATTGTGAAAGGCTAAGAGCATACTGCGTATTTGACGATATTTTACTATTTTCAATGGGTGAAGGAATTTTGAAACTACAAGGAACCAAATTTAGACCACTACCGAATTTAGACATTTTCAAGGATGATACATTTATTATTATTACCGAATTTACTGATAAACAACTATTAATATGTTCTGAGCTTTCAGAAATATGGATATATGACTATGGTGCTACATTTACCAAAAATAAGCAACCAAATCTAAGAAAGATTGAAACAACTATTGATAAAAACTTTAAAAGTGAACTGATAAACCAAATGGAATACGACCCTTTAAGAGGTACTATTCATATCTGCACTATGTCAAAACTATACTCGATTGACACACTTGGAAACACAAAAGGCATTATTAGTTTTGATCAAGGATTAGTCGATAAACTCATTTTGTCATTAAAATGTGACAAACTTGGCAATGTATGGGTTGGGGCTGGAAGTGGCGTTTCGTATGTTCACACATCAAGTCCTATTAGATATATTGATCACCGATTAGGCAACCCCGAACATACCAATACTATATTATTCAACCACGACTATTCATATTTTACGAATATTAGTGGCTTATCCATTATGCAAACCGAGGACCTTCATAGTACCCCAGCAAAACCATTAAAACAAATAGTCTCCCA
>DAOSIN010000139.1:1476-5634 GCA_035366675.1 Salinivirgaceae bacterium
CATAGCCTTGGTGGATGGGGAATGTGTAACTTAAATAGTAAAGTTTATGCTTTTGTAGGTCATAGCCTACTTGAAATAGTTGGCGACAAAGTCAAATCAGAACTACCAACATCAGATTCATATTCAATCACATGCTATTCCGAAAAAGACAAAGTTCTTTTCATTGGAGGAATTGACAATTCATTTCTATTAGACCTAAAAAATAGAAATAGAAGCACTAAATTAGATATTTTAAAAGGTTCTTCTGCTAAGAACGTTATTAGAGTAGAAGAATATCATATTATTGCAGAGTATTACTCCAAAAAAACCTATAACATATATAGAGATGGTGCCGGAAACGATATCGTTCAGCTAATTGACAAACAACTTGGCTTTGATGCTACCTCAGGTGTACCAGTACTGATAGATTCAGATGTTTACTTATGTGCGTCAAACGGTTTCTATAAAGTTCTTTTCGAAGAAGATAATAGTATCGACACTCTGTTTTTAGATAACAATTTTGAACAATTTGAAGAGCTAAAACATGGTCTCTTAAAGGTAGTACATGATTCTGCTTTAGATGGTTATTGGGCAACAACCGCGACAAATGGGGTAATGTTTATAAAAAATAATGACGACAAACCCGATGAGCTTATAAACAAGCCTTTTAAAATAATTCCACAAACTGAGGAAATAATGCTCTTTAAAAACTTCTTGGTAACTCTATATAATGAAGGTATTTGTTTCTACGATAAAAACATGCCAACGTCAGATACAGTAAGGTTTAATACACTATTTAGTGAAATACAGTTTGACAACAAGAAGATATTTGATGGATACTATCCGTTTGAAAATAAATCATATAATATAAAAATCAAAAAACCTATTGAATACAAAAAAAATAATTTGAAGGTAAGTTTTATCTCTCCATTTCATTATTATCAAGACTCAATAAAATATGAGTGCATACTTGAAAATTTCGATGAAGAGTGGATCAAGTTAGGTTCGATTACTGAAAAGGAGTACACAAACATCCCTCCGGGCAAATACTGTTTTAAAGCACGAGGCATTAATGTGTTTGGTAACGTATCAGAACCTGTCGAGTTGCATTTTTCCATTTTAGCCCCTTGGTACCAAACAGCATGGATGATAACAATAAACGTTATTGTTGCAATTCTACTTGGTGTGTTAATAACAAAACTTAGCATCGATGGACTAAAAAAACGAAATGAGCTTCTTGAGCAAACCGTATTAAGCAGAACTAAAGAGCTTCAACAAAAAGCACAAGATATAAGTGAGCAAAACGAGCAAATTAAAGAACAAAACAAACAAATAAAAACGCAAAACGAACAGATAAAAGAGCAAAACGAACAAATTAAAGAACAATCCAAAGAGCTAGAACTTGCAAATAAACAACTATCTCAACTATCGGTCGTAGCACAACAAACCGACAACGGAGTCTTAATAATAAAACACCCCGATACAATACAGTATATAAATGACGGAATGTTAAGAATGCTTGATATTGATAACTTTAAACAAATTAGCGATCAAATAAGTAAAAGGATTCTAACTCGACTACAAAATCTAACAAATATCCTACAAGAGACATTTAAAACATCTGAACATAACGTTTTTGAAGAGATGTTAACCACTTTTAAAAACCGAAAAAAATGGTTGCAGATTACCGTGTCACCTATTTATAAAGCAGGAGTGCAAACAGACAAGGCTGTGGTATTATGCTCTGATGTATCGGTCATTAAACTCGCAGAAGAGGAGATATCGCAACAAAAAGAGGAGTTGTATGCGCAGAGCGAGCTTCTTAAAAACACCAACTACGAATTGGAGAAAGCAAATCAATTAATGCGCAACTCCATAACCTATGCGCAAAGAATACAAAAATCAATGCTCCCTGACGTAGAGGAAATTAGAACTATTTTTACAGATACATTTATCTTCTTTAAGCCGAAAGACATTGTTAGTGGCGACTTCTATTGGTTTAATAAAATTGATGACTCTTACATTATGATTGTAGCCGATTGTACAGGACATGGTGTTCCCGGCGCCTTTATGTCGATGATAGGAAACACACTGTTAAAAGATACTGTCAGTCAGAAAATGCAAAACCCTGCACAAATTCTATCCTATCTGAACGATGGCATAAGAACAACACTACGTCAAAAAGGTAAAGTTGACGATATACAAAGCGATGGCATGGACGTAACTGTTTGCATTTACAATCCTAAGTTAATGGAGATACAAATTGCATTAGCTAATCATAGGGCGTTGTTAATAAAAAGAGATGATATCATTATTATCGATGGTGACATTTTTGCAGTTGGGGGTAGTTTTTTACATAAAATATCAGTGGAATTCACTTGCAAACAATACTCTATAGAAAGGGGTGATATTTTATATATGTACACCGATGGTTTTCAAGACCAATTGGGCGGAGCAGATTACTCTAAATATGGTAGCTCTGAGTTCTTAAAATACTTAGCAACAATTTTTGGAGAATCATTTAATAACCAATTGTTCAAACTTGAAAATGAGTTCTCAACTTGGAAAAAGGATAAAAACCAGACTGATGATATGTTGATATGGGGAATAAAGTTCTAACTAAAATTAGAAATTAAAAGGTAGAAATTATAAGGGGTTGAAAGACGGCGTTGCACTGAGCGTAGCTTTGTATTCGGTCACTGAGCTTGTCGAAGTGAAGACCAAAGATAACACCGCATTGCTAAATATTCATAATTGATAATTGTTCATTGTTCATTGCTCTTAACAACTTCTATATCAGCATTTATCAACTGTTTATATCTATTTCCTGCTGCTTCCATATCAAGGTCACCTTCTCTAAAATTCCATATTATCTTAACCTTACTGTGATCACTCAACTTTTCTAACAAAAACATCAGTTTAGTTATTTGTTTCGCTGAGCTTGTTGAATAGTACTCTAAATTAAACCTAAAAAGCGTTTCCTCATTAGGTTCGTCGATATACATTTTAAACCACTCAAATACAGTTTCATAAAATGCAACAGCATCTTCTGGTAAGCTTTTTTCAGAAATGGAAAATATTCCTTTTGCGGGATCGAACAATACTCGCGGAGAATCTTCTGTTTCTTCTATAAACAATGGATAAATCATAATATTCACTCTGTTACAATTCTAAAATCATCATCTTCTATCACGGGCAGAACTTCCATTCTAAAGTCGAGATTGGTAAGTTTTTCAAATCTTTTGCCACTATTCAGCATATCAGTATCGTCATCATAATAGCACCATATTACCTCAACTTCTTCTCTTATACTTTTCAAGAAAATAAAAATTTTCGAGAGTTGTTTAGTCGAAGAAGTGTTAAAGTACTCTAACTCAAATCGAAAAACTGTTTTCTTATTTGGATTTTTTGCATACTCTTCTAACCATCGAAAAATAGGTTTATAAAACAGAAACGCGTCTTCGGGCAAAGAACGTCCTGATATTAAAAACTCTTCGGCATCTTTGTTCAAAACAACTTTCGGAGTATCCTCTGTTCCATCATATATAAGTGGTGCCATATTTTGTCTTATTCAATGTAAACCTGAAGAATAAAAAACGATGTTTTATCGTCAATCTCTTGGAATCTATATCTAAGTTTATCAGCACTTTTCATTCTTAGCTCTATAAATCCCAAACCCGATTCTTTTGGACTATCTATTTGAAAATCAAACAAACACTTGCTGTAATAATCGTCAAGTTCTTCACGATTTAAACTGTTAATATAGTCAATTTTATCCTTAACTTTGTTTATTTTTTCTTTTAAAATATAGTTACCTGTGTTAAGGACATGCATTCCATTTTTTTTGTTAATAAAAAATATTCCCGGATTACCTTTTCTCTCCTCATTTCGAAGTGCATGCTTGACAATATTTTGCAACATTTCTACCATCATATTAAAAACAACTCTCTTAATGTGTCCCATGCCCTCCATCTGACTTTCAATGATATTCAACAAGTTAATAAGATTTTCTTGATTGAAAACACCATTGTAGATAAGTTGCACCTCTTTTTGTTGTAATATCTGATGTAGAAGAAAAATATTATCAATTCTTACAAGTTCAGTATCAACATTATCGTCATCTTCTCTGGGAGTTATACATGTATGAAAATAGAAATATGAACAAACGTCATCTATCTT
>DAOSIN010000140.1:0-1797 GCA_035366675.1 Salinivirgaceae bacterium
AGGACGAGGCTCTTAAAAAGGACGCCGAAGAAAGGGACCTTAAACTTGCCGAACTCGATAAACAATGGACTGAATACCTGAAAAAGAAATTTATCGAATTTGAGACATTCTCAAAGAAACAGCCTGATATGGGTCCAAAACCAAAAACAAAGCCTTCTGTTGATATTTCCAAAGTAGATAAAACAAAGCAGCAAAAAATAGAGGCAGTGTCTAATGTCGAAGTTGAGGAGATTAAACAGGTTGTTACTCCCCCACTACAGAAAAAAATACCCGATGGTATAAAAACAAGCACAGCAAAATTTGATTTTTACGGAACACCTTTAAATATCGAATATCCCAACGATTTAATTACCTCATCGGTTGCTAAATCAATTAATGAGCAAGCGATTTCAGAACATTTTGCAAAACTTTCGGAAACACCTTATTCTGTGGTTGTTAACAGTTTACTTGAAGCAAAAACCGAATTGAACTTAAATGACTATGCACTCTATCTGTTAACAAAACAGACAACAGAAAAAATCACAAAAGATGCTAACAACGCCGTTTTTCTACAATGGTTTTTGTTAATGAAATTAGGCTATAAAGCTAAAATTGGTTACAACGAGTCGAATTTATATATCTTAATCCCCTCAGCCCATGAGATATACGAAAAGCCATCATTTATGGTCGATAATATCAGGTTCTATTTAATGAACGGTAAAGCGACTTCTGTAAACACCTACGACAAAGACTTTCCCGAAGCACGACAAATCTTTAATTTAGATTTACGTTCGCCACTTAACTTAAAGGAAAACAATGGTTTGCGTGAGATTAAATTTACACATGCAGGAAAAACCCACAGCATGAAAATCGAGTATAACAAAAACCTTATAAATTTTTATAACGATTATCCTGTTTGCGATATCCGTGTATATTTCGATGCTACAGTTTCATCGGCAACAAAAATGAGTTTGGCACAATATATCAAGCCTTTAGTAAAAGACTTGAGCGAAGAGGAAGCCGCAGCATTATTAATCAAATTTGTTCAAACAGCCTTTGAATACAAAACCGATGCTGAGCAGTTCCAACGCGAGAAATTCTTTTTTGCCGAGGAGCTTTTCCACTATCCTTACTCCGACTGTGAAGACCGTGCAGTACTGTTTGCATATTTGGTACGCGAATTCCTTAACTTAGAAGTAGCAGGAATAGCCTACAACGGTCATATGGCAACCGCTGTTAAATTCAACGAAGATGTTCAGGGAGATTATTTTATGCGTGGCAATGACAAGTTTATAGTCTGTGACCCTACATTCGTTAACGCACCTATTGGTATGGTAATGCCTCAATACGCCAGTCAAAAAGCCGAAATGATTGAACTTCGTTCACAGTTCAATACAATTGATAGAGAGCAACAAATTTGGCAAATGGCTATGCAAAACGGCTGTTTTAGAGGTGGTAATGGAAAAGACGCTGTTACCGACAAAGAGGGAAACATCTATATAACCGGCTACATTGCAGGTACAGCAAAATTTGATGAACGCGAATTCAAAAGCTTTGAAGATAGTCGCGATATGTTTGTTGCACGTTATAATCCTAAAAATGAGTTAGATTGGGTTCGCAGATATGGACACAGAGGAAACGAATCGGGATACTCAATTCAAATAGGCAACGAGGGCGACATTTACGTTGCTTGCTCGTTTAACGAAAGTTTTAACCTTGATTATAAGTTCCTAAAAGCCAAAAATACTGGCGACGTAGCAGTTGCACGATTTACACCATATGGAAAGGTTGAATGGGTTACTCAAATAGGAATAGAGG
>DAOSIN010000140.1:1807-3852 GCA_035366675.1 Salinivirgaceae bacterium
AGATACTAAGGGCAAAGTACAACCCCTTACCGTATTTAACCAAATGGAAGAGTATCAGAGCTTTGGACTACAAATCGCTGAAAACGGCTCTCCTATCCTAACTGGAGCAAACTATATGACAGCTGAGCTAATAACAACAAGAGTTTCTTACGATGCAGGAGCCGATTTTTCCGCAACAGATATGATACTTGCTGAAAACTCTAAACTATTAGCTGATAATTTCCACCCAGCTGTTGCTGGTCTGTTTGCAGCTCTAAAACTTATAAACAACAGCGCAATAGCCTTACACGGAACGGAGGTGCAAAAAACCATCGACCAGTACAATCCCAATTTCAAAAAAACATCACCTGTTGTGTATGAAAGCCTTGGTGTAGTACAATTTATCCGTAACTCACAAGGTATAATAACTATTAGGACCGACTCAAACACTGATGCCAACTTTAAAACATTAAGAATAAACAATAATGCTAAATTTAAAGTATCATCGTTTAGTTCAGGAAATCATCAAATAGATGTTATGAACGGTATAAACATCGGAAAATCAATTATTTGGTACAATCTGAACAGTCTTAAAATTATGAAAACTGGCGATATGATTGTCGATTACGATAGCGACCATACTAAGATTAGGATGGATATTACGAAAGACGTTCTACAATAAAGCAATGTGCAATTAGCAATGAACAATTAACAATTGGAACGCAGATGACGTGAATTTAACGGATAATCAGTGGTTGGTGATTGGTGACTGGTGATTAATGGTTGGTAGAGATTATTGAAATAACGACAATTTATTGAGTATCAAGGCAATGTAGAGACGGAGCATGCTCCGTCTCCTCTTAATATCCCTTAACGTAATTGCGACCCTTGCGGTCGCAAAAAAACTTAATTATCCTTAACTTCTTAATGGTTAGCAATTTAGTTGAAAGTTGAAAACGGTGCACTCAGCTAAGTTGAAGTGTTGAAAAAATCTGTTTAAATCCGTCTAATCTGTGTCATCTGTGTTCCAATACTTTTATACTTCTAATTTCTAATTTTTTAACAAACCTTTTCTAAATTTGCAAAACCGTAAGCAACAACTCTTATTTTTAATGAAAGAACCCCTGCAAATTACCAAATGGCACCCCACAACAGTTAAAGAGATGCAACGTCACGGTTGGAATCAACCCGATGTTGTGTTTTTCAGTGGTGATGCTTATGTCGATCATCCCTCGTTTGGCACAGCCATGATTGCAAGGGTTATGGAGTCGGCAG
The DNA here is from genome assembly GCA_035366675.1 of Salinivirgaceae bacterium. Classification (GTDB taxonomy): domain Bacteria; phylum Bacteroidota; class Bacteroidia; order Bacteroidales; family Salinivirgaceae; genus JAAYQU01. The sequence continues at coordinate 3,062 of DAOSIN010000140.1, forward strand.
GAATGAAAGTTGCAGTAGTGCCGCAACCCAACTGGCAGGATGATTTACGTGATTTTAAGAAATTTGGCAACCCAAAATACTTTTTCGCAATATCTGCAGGCTGTATGGACTCAATGGTAAATCACTATACGGCTCATAAACGACTACGGTCAAACGATGCCTACACGCCAGACGGAAAAGCAGGCTTTCGCCCTGATTATCCTACAGTTGTATATTCTAAAATCTTAAAATCAATATATCCCAACGTGCCAATAATCGTTGGCGGAATAGAGGCAAGTCTGCGTAGATTAACACATTACGACTATTGGCAAGATAAACTAATGCCCTCAATTCTACACACATCAGGGGCTGACCTATTGGTTTATGGAATGGGAGAAAAAGCAATTGAAACAATTTGCAAACATCTTATAAATGGCGGTAAATTTAATGAAGTCAAATCGTTTCCGCAAGTTGGATATATAAGAGTGATCGACAATAGTTCTTGGAGCGATAACAAACAGAATATCATCAAATTAGCATCGTACCAACAATGTTTGGATGACACAAAAGTTTATGCCGAGAATTTCAAAATAATTGAAACTGAGTCAAATAAGATGTACGCCTCAACACTTGTTCAGGAAACATTTGATTCTGAGGTTGTTATTAATCCGCCATACCCTACACTAACAACTAATGAGATTGACAAATACTACGATCTGCCTTTTACACGGCTACCGCACCCAAAATACAATAAACGTGGTGCTATTCCTGCTTACGAGATGATACGTCACTCTGTGACAATTCATAGAGGG
>DAOSIN010000140.1:3862-5623 GCA_035366675.1 Salinivirgaceae bacterium
GTTTTGTGCTATCTCGGCTCATCAGGGGAAGTTTATAAGTAATCGTTCGGAGGAGTCGATTTTTAGGGAGTTAAAAGCAATTACCGAAATGTCTGATTTTAAGGGCAATATAAGCGATTTGGGAGGTCCTTCTGCCAATATGTATAAAATGCAGGGGAAAGATATTGAAATATGCAAAAAGTGTCAGCGACCCTCGTGTATTTTCCCTGCAATTTGTAAAAACCTCAACAACAGTCATAAACAGTTAACTAATCTGTATAAAAAAGCCCTGCAAATCAAAGGAATAAAACGAATATTAATTGGTAGCGGTGTGCGTTACGACCTGTTGTATGCAGGTCAAAATATGTCAAATGACGGAAGAGAATATGCAACTAATCTGATAAAAAACCACGTTAGCGGTCGCCTTAAAGTTGCGCCCGAACATACAGAAGATAACGTGTTAAACTGTATGCGGAAACCCTCGTACACACTTTATCAGAGCTTTGCAAAATATTTCGGAGAGGAGAACCGAAAAAATGGGCAAAACCAACAGATAATACCATATTTTATCTCAAGTCACCCAGAGTGCACTTTGAAAGATATGTTAGAACTGCACCAAAAAACCTCGAAAGAAAACACCTTAACCGAGCAAATTCAGGACTTTACGCCAACACCTATGACTCTATCAACTGCAATGTTTTACACGGGGATTAACCCATATACAGGAAAAAAGGTTTATGTTGCCCGTGATATGGATGAAAAACGGATACAAAAGAGTTTCTTTTTTATTAAGGAGAGAACAAAACGGATTGAGATAGAGAACTTTTTATCGAAAAACAATAGATCAGATATTTTAAAACAGATACGTGGCTTTCAAAACCCGAAAAGACCGTACAAAAAATAGTTAAAACATGGAAAAACTGTATTCAAACTACCCTTTAAAGGAGCATAACTCGTTTGGAGTAGATGCTATCGCCCAATATTTCTACGAATTTAGCGAGACAAAAGAGATTGAAAAATTTTCCAAAGAGAAGTTAAAAGATTATAAAAAGTTCAAAATATTAGGCTCTGGCAACAATATTTTGTTAAAAGGTGATATTGAAGGAATTATAATCAAGCCAACAGGCAGTAAAATTGATATAATTAGCAAAACCGATAATGAAATTACGATACGCGCCGAAGCCGGAATAGATTGGGATTGGTTTGTAGATTACACAATAAAACAGAAATGGTACGGACTTGAAAACCTGTCACTTATACCCGGAAGCGTTGGAGCTGCACCTGTTCAAAATATCGGTGCATACGGCATTGAGGTTGAGCAATTTATTGAAAGTGTCGAGGTTATAAATCTGCAAACATCAAAAATTTACGACATTGAACACGAAAAGTGCAATTTTGGCTACAGATACAGTATCTTTAAAAATCCCAAAAATCGCGACCTTTTAATCCTGTCGGTAAAATTCAAACTGCTTTTGAAACCGAGACCAAATCTATCTTACAAAGCTTTATCAGACTCTTTTACCAATACCAAAGAGGCTACTCCCAACAAAATAAGAGAGAAAGTTATTGAAATAAGAAACAGCAAACTTCCTGACCCCAAGATAATTGGCAATGCTGGAAGTTTTTTCAAAAACCCAGTGGTAAGCAAAACTATTGCCAACCAACTAATCGAACAGCACCCAAATATTCCCAACTGGAAAGCTACAGACAACCAAACCAAGTTTTCTGCTGCATGGTTTATCGAACAGTGCGGACTAAAGGGACATATTTCAAAATCGGGAG
>DAOSIN010000141.1:0-5522 GCA_035366675.1 Salinivirgaceae bacterium
CATTTCTAAGCAGTGGCTCTGCGTCGAATAGGTTTTGTCTTATCCAGCCTAACCGATGTGAGGAAAACATAATATTGTTTGTTTTTGAAAAATCCTCTGAATCTGAATAGTATGCCTGTGTGCCGAGAATACTTATTTCGGATATGGTTTTCTCTAATTTACTTGCGTGGTAAAAATAGTTTTTTCTGTCAACTGTTTTTTTTCTGCTTTGTTTGTTATCATATTGGTAATCAATATGTACATGTTTCATATTTTTGTTAATCTCTTTCAGAGATAAGTAGATACCATATATATAGTCATCTCCGCCACCTATTAATAATGGTGTGATTTGTTTGGAGTATAGAATTGTGATAACTTGAGATAACGCATAATATGAATCTTTTACGGTTTTGCCTTCAATTAAGTCTCCTAAGTCAACTATTAGTTTATTGTTAGGCAATTGAATATTAAACAGCTGTTGTCGTATATGTCGTAAAGTTTTATTCTGCTGACTGTCAATTTTTTCAATGTGTCTATTGTCTGAAATGCCCACAATCGCTATTTTGAAATCGGAGATATCATATCCGTTTTCCCAAGCTTTGTGTATTTTTGTTTTCCTTAGCTTGTTAATGCTTTCTATATCAGGTTGTTTAAAAAAATCTTTTAATTCAAACATTTAGACCTATTTTTTTGAAGTGCCTTTTTTTGTTGCTTTCGTAGTTTTAGCAGTCTTGTTCTTTTCAGTTTTTTTCGAGGAATCTTGTTTGTTTATGATCTCAAAACATTCTTCTAAGGATAATTCCTCGGGATTTTGTGTTTTTGGAATTTTATAATTTTTTTTCTGATATGAGATATATGGTCCAAATCTTCCTCTCAAAACTTTTATATCTGCGTTTTCCTCGAATGTTTTTATTATTTTTTGAGCATCTGCCTCGCGTTTGTTTAAAATTATTTCTATAGCTCTTTTATTATCAATATTATCGATGTTTTCGGTTTTTTTAATGCTATAATAAAGTCCATTGTGTTTTAGGTATGGTCCGAAACGTCCTGAACCATAGGTGATTTCGTGTCCTTCGAAAGTACCGTAGTTTTTTGGAGGTGCGAATAGTTGCAGAGCCTCTTCAAGCGTTATTGTTTCAATACTTTGATCGGCTCTTAATGCTGCAAATCGTGGTTTCTCGTCATCGTCAGATGTTCCTATTTGTGCCATTGGTCCGTAACGTCCGATTTTTACCGATATTGGTTTCCCACTTTTAGGGTCAGTTCCAAGAACCTTTTCTCCAACTCTTTTTTTATCTCTTTCGGTACTTGCTTTTATGACTGTTTCGTGAAATGGTGCATAAAAATTGTTTAACATTTGATCCCACTGCAATGTACCTGCGGCAATATCGTCGAATTCCTTTTCTATGTCGGCGGTAAAACTGTAGTCTAGGATGTTTTCAAATTTATCAACTAAATAGTCATTTACAACAATACCAATATCGGTTGGGAAAAGTTTTGACTTTTCTGCTCCATAGGTTTCTGTTTTCTCTATATCTTTGATTACTTTGTTTTGTAACTTGATAATTTTAATTTTTCTTTTTTCTCCCGCACGATCTTCTTTCACAACGTATTCGCGTTGCTGTATGGTTGAAATTGTTGGAGCGTATGTTGACGGTCTGCCAATACCAAGTTCCTCGAGTTTGCGAACTAATGTTGCTTCTGAGTATCTTGGCTGATGTTGAGAAAATTTTTCTGTTGCCTCTATTAATGAATTGCTAAGTGGTTGTCCCTCTTTTATTGGGGGAAGACCAATATTTTGTTCTGTCTCTTTGTCTTCATTTTCGTCGTCTTTTGACTCTATGTATAGTTTTAAGAATCCGTCGAATTTAATTACCTCTCCAGTAGCGATAAATTTGTACTCTTTTTTCGGAGATGGTATAGTAATGGTGGTTTTTTCAATAATAGCGTCGCTCATTTGTGAGGCTACGGTTCGCTTCCATATTAAATCGTATAGTTTTTGGTCGGTAGCGTTTCCCTTTATTTCTTGATTTTGGAAATAAGTTGGTCGTATCGCCTCGTGTGCTTCTTGTGCTCCTTTGGTTTTTGTTGTGTAGCGGCGAGTTTGCGAATACTCTTGTCCGAACACAGAGGTTATCTGTTTTTTTGCTGCAGCTAAGGCATCTTCGGAAAGGTTTGTTGAGTCGGTACGCATATATGTTATGAGACCGTTCTCGTATAATCGTTGTGCAATTACCATTGTTTGTGAAACCGAGAATCCAAACTTTCTACTGGCTTCTTGTTGAAGTGTTGATGTGGTAAATGGGGCTGCAGGTGTTCTACGAGCGGGCTTTGTTTGTATGTCGCTGACCGAAAACTGATATTCCGTGCATGCTTTTAATAGCTCTTTTACCTCTTTTTCATTAAGCCTTTTGTTTAATTCGGCTTTAATCAAGTAATCTTGATTGTTTTTGTGGCAAATAAAATGCCCAATAACTTTGAAACTTGAGCTTGATTTGAAATTTTGTATTTCTCGTTCTCTTTCTACGATAAGCCTAACTGCAACTGATTGCACCCTGCCGGCTGAAAGTGCAGGTTTTATTTTACGCCAAAGTAGGGGTGATATTTCAAATCCTACTAAACGGTCGAGCACTCTACGTGCTTGTTGAGCATTGACAAGGTTTTGATCTATATCTCGTGGATTTTTTATTGCATGCTCAATAGCCTTTGGTGTAATTTCGTGAAAAACAATTCTTTTAGAATTTTTTTTGTCAAGTTTTAGAACTTCGGCTAAGTGCCACGCTATTGCTTCTCCTTCGCGGTCTTCATCGGATGCGAGATATACTATATCGGCTTTTTTTACGCTCTCTTTGAGTTCAGTAACTATTTTTTGTTTACCTGAATCTATTTCATAATTGGGAATAAACCCACCCTCTATGTCTATACCGAGATTTTTTTTAGACAAATCGCGTATATGTCCATAACTTGATTTAACGGTATAATCTTTACCAAGAAATTTCTCAATGGTTTTTGCTTTGGCTGGTGATTCTACAATTACAAGGTTCTTCATTTATTGGTTTAATTGTTATTGGTTTTATAAGAATAATATATCGTTTAATAAACTAAAATATTTAATACTTTCATTTTGTTTTTTAATTTTTCGGTGCAAAAATAAGAGAATTAAAATTACTCTTTAGACTTTTTTTGTCTAAAAACTTTATTTTGAAACTAATTTATTCTCTTTTGTAGCATATAAAATGTGTTTAATAATCAAATAGTCAGAGCATAAAATGATATATTTATTTTTGACATACTAAACAAATAAAATGACAAAGATAAGTCCACGATGTTTTTTGTGTTATATTTGTGTTTTGATGGTGAATGGTGGAGTAGGAAGTTGGAAGATGATTGAAAATTATGTAGAAATAGGGCATGTAGAGACAGGGCATGCCCTGTCTCTACTAAAAAATATGAATTATGAAGAGGAAAAACATATTAGCAATATATTTAATTGTATTCTCACCAATTGCAATATTTTTTATAATACTTCTTTTAATAGGTTCAGGAGCTATGGGGTTTATGCCCGGTTTTGAGGATTTGGAGAATCCGAAGAGCAATATTGCTTCTCAGGTTTTTTCGGAAGATAATATAGTTCTTGGTGGATATTTTATTGAAAATAGGACGTATGCAACGTTTGACGAGCTATCTCCTAATTTAGTGACAGCCCTGTTAGCAACAGAAGATTACAGATTTGAAAAACATGCAGGAATAGATGCAAAGGCGTTGGTCAGGGTGTTTGTGGGTGTAATCACAGGTACAAACAAAGGCGGAGGCAGCACTATAACTCAGCAACTTGCAAAAAATCTTTTTCCTCGCGATACCGCGGAACATCGTAGCTCTATAGGACGTATGGCACACCTTAGTGTGGCTAAATTTAAGGAGTGGGTAACAGCTGTTAAACTAGAACGCAACTATACTAAAAAGGAGATTATGGTTATGTATCTCAATACGGTTTCCTTTGGTGGTAATGCTTTTGGGATTCGTTCGGCTTCTCGTACATTTTTTAACAAATCGCCAAAAACTCTTAAGGTTGAGGAGGCTGCGGTTCTTGTTGGGCTTCTGAAAGCTCCTTCGATGTATAATCCCGTGAGAAACACCGAACGCTCAACGCAACGCAGGAACGTTGTAATGTCTCAAATGGTCAAATATGGATATTTGTCGAAACATGATTATGATTCGCTTTCGGCTCTTCCTATTGAGCTTGATTATAACCTGTTAGATCATACAGCAGGACGAGCTACTTATTTTCGTGAAATGCTTCGAATGTATATAAGTGCAGGAAATCCATATGAACGCAAATATCGAAACCCAGAGAGTTTTGAACGAGACGCTGAGCTTTGGGATACAGATCCTTTGTATGGTTGGTGTAATAAAAATATCAAACCCGATGGCTCAAAATATGATTTGTATCGTGATGGATTAAAGATTTACGCTACTATAAATTCAAAAATGCAAGAGTATGCCGAAGATGCTGTATTTGAACACTTGGCTTATGAGATACAACCTGCATTTAGAGCGGAGAAACGATATAGTAGGACTGCGCCATATTCAAATGAGCTAACTCCAGATGAGGTCGATCATATTATTAAACTGTCGATTCGTCGCAGCGAACGATATAGAGTACTTAATAAGTCTGGTATGACATGGGACGAAATTTTAGATAATTTCAACACAAAAACAGAGATGAGAGTGTTTTCATATCGTGGTGATATTGATACGGTTATGTCTCCACTTGATTCGATAAAATATTACAAGTACTTCTTGCACTGTGGTTTTATGGCTATGGATCACCATACAGGAGAGATAAAGGCGTACGTAGGTGGTATTAACTATAAACATTTTAAATATGATGCGGTCAAGAGCGGAAAAAGACAAGTAGGTTCAACCTTTAAACCGTTTTTATATACATTGGCAATGCAGGAGGGATATACGCCATGTTACGAAGTGCCTAATGTTCCGGTTACATTTCTGCTTCCTACGGGCGATACATGGACACCACAAAGCTCTGGCAGTTCCAAGTATGATCGTAAAATGGTTACGCTGAAATGGGGCTTGGCTAATTCGGAAAATAATATATCAGCATGGTTAATGCAACAGTTTAAGCCAAAGGCAGTTATCGACGTGGTTAAGTTAATGGGGATTAATAGTTATATCCCGGAAGTTCCCTCGATATGCTTAGGTTCAGCCGACATATCTTTATATGAGATGGTTAGTGCATACGGAACGTTCGCAAACAAAGGAATACATGTTGAACCAATTTTCGTAACAAAAATTGAGGACAGAAACGGTAATGTTTTATCAACTTTCAGTGCCAGAAAAAATGAGGCTATATCGAAAAATGCGGCTTATCTGATGATAGATTTATTGAAAAGCGTTGTTAATCAAGGAACAAGCGTTAGATTGAGATACAAATATGAGCTTTACGGAGAAATAGCTGCTAAAACCGGAACTACCAATAATCATTCAGATGGCTGGTTTATGGCTATAGTCCCAAAACTAACTTG
>DAOSIN010000142.1:0-5509 GCA_035366675.1 Salinivirgaceae bacterium
GTAATTCTTGGTTCGTCTTCTGCAAATTTAGCACCAACAGTAAATAGGAGTGTTATTATGGGTAATGAGGCAGGTAGAGGAACGACAAGTAGCAACTATACAAACGCAGTATTTATAGGCTACCAAGCTGGCTACAGCAACACCACAGGAGGAAATAACGTGTTTATGGGTACCTATGCAGGACGTTATAACACTACGGGTGAAAGCAACGTATTTATGGGTAACCAAGCAGGATATTATCAAACAGATGGACGTGAAAATATTTATATAGGTTATCAATCTGGTTTGAATAATAAAAGTGGAAAGTACAACGTCTGTTTAGGAAGCGTTACGGGAAAAGGTAATTTAGAAACTTCTTATTCAAGTTGTGTATATATAGGTAGACAGGCAGGTTTAACTTCAACTGGCGATAACAATACAGCTATTGGTACATTTGCTGGAGGTAGTGGCAATATTTCAGGAAGCGGCAATGTGCTTTTAGGATATACTACTGCGCAAAATATGGATGGAAATTACAGTAACAATACATATATTGGAGCAGGAGCTTGTTTAACATATGGTGGTCAAGGGAATAACAATACAGTATTGGGTTATGAAGCTGGCGAGAGTATGAGAGGGTCAAACAATGTGCTTATTGGTTATCAAGCAGGTTATTCCTTAAATGGAAGTAATAAACTTTATATTGCCAATTCTAGTAGTACTCCTCTCATTTGGGGCGATTTTTATTATGGTCAGGTTGCTATTAATGGAACTAACACAAACGATTACAACTTATATGTAAATGGCCGTGCAGGTGGTTCATTTGCATGGAACAGCCTTAGCGACCAACGCCTAAAAACCAACGTTAAACCCCTACAGGGAGCACTACAAAGCATACTTAAACTACAAGGCGTAACATTTAACTGGAAAGATGAAACAGACCATCGCCCCGGGCAAAACATTGGCTTTATAGCACAAGATGTTAAAGAGATACTACCTGAAATAGTTAGCGGTGGCGGAAAAGATGAACAAGGCAACGAAATATATTACAGCATTGAGTATGCCACACTTACACCTGTGTTAGTTGAAGCTATAAAAGAGCTAAACAACGAAAACAAGGGATTAAATGAAGCAATAAAAGAGCTAAACACTGTAAATAAAGAGCAACAAGAGCTAATAAACAAGCTTATTGAAGAGCTAAAAACAATTAAAGAGCAGATAAAAACTAAATAATTTTTTTCAGATGTAGAGACGTCATATTATGGCGTCTCAGTCATATTATAACGTCTCTACTAAATATTTTTTCTTTTGCTTGATTTTTAGTTATTAGAAACGCTTTTTGAAGGTACATCCTGAGAGAAGCGTTTCTTGCAATTACGCCATCGGCTTTGCCGCTTCGTTTGTCGAAACATTAATACCGTTTGGACTATGTATTTGTAACATCGGTATTTACAATTGTAAAATTTAAAAAATTATTAGACAATTTTTAAATTACAATTAGTATAACAACAAATCAATTGAATGTCAAGGTGTTGTAGAGACGGAGCATGCTCCGTCTCTACGTTAATAACGTTGCCCGAGCGAACCGCATTACTTGGGCTAAAGCCCAAAAGCACGTGTGTCAACATAATCCCCGACTTAAAAATCGGGGCTATTGATACAACAATCTGCCACCTAATTGATAATTGTTCATTGCTAATTGCTAATTACAGTTACGCTTCGTAGTTTGAATCATAAGTCGAACTGTTAACACTAAACCGTTGTTCGAGCTTGTCAACCATAGATTCAACAAAATTTGTAAGAGGCTTCTGCGCAACCATTTTCATAAAAGGATTCATTGTCGCATGCAGGGTAATACGCAAATATGTTTCATAAGCCACTTTCTCTTTCAGTTGTATCCACAATTTAAAATCAAAAGGGCTGTTCGAATCATTTGAAATTTTTACCAACTCATTCTCTTTCCGCTCCGCAATTACCATTGTAAACTCTCCACCTCCCTCAATAGCAATTTTACACATATCGCTATTGCAACTTACAATTTTAACCCTATCGTCAGGCGGAGTGATTTTATCTAAAAAGCTAAAATCAGAAATCATTCTATATATTGCTGTTGATGGGGTATGAAGCTTTGCTATTCTACTTACTATTTTAAGTTCATTGTTAAGCATATCAGTTGTTTTATTGATTGTTAACACTTTTTCGCCATTCAGTTAGTTGTTTAACCTCACTATTTTTTATATTACCATTTTTTACTGCAACTGAAAGCAGAGTCTCGTAATTTGTCAACACATTACAGTCACATTTCGATTGTTCAAACGCTTTCTTAGCCAAATCAAATCCGTAAGTAAAAATTGCCACCAATCCCAAGACCGAAAACTCTGCATTTCGCAGTGCTTCAACGGCTTTAAGGCTACTTCCTCCGGTCGAAATTAAATCTTCCACAACAACAACTCTTTTGCCTTTTTCTATCAACCCCTCTATTTGGTTTCCCAAACCGTGATCTTTTGGCTTAGGACGCACATAAATATATGGTAAATTCAACCTGTCGGCAACCAACATTCCGTGAGCTATGGCACCAGTGGCGACACCCGCTATATATTCTACTTGTGGATATTTTTTGAGTATCAACTCCGTAAACCCTTCACAAATAAGATTTCTAACTTCGGGAAATGCAAGAGTTTGCCTATTATCACAATAAATAGGACTTTTAATGCCAGAAGCCCATGTAAAATAATTTGTGGGATTTAGTTTTATTGCATTAATTTGCAGAAGTTTTGTTGCCAATTTTTCGGCTAAATTATTACCATTATGCATGAGATTAAAGTTTTTTTTGATGATAGTTTTTTGAAAATTACAGACAACTTTTCGTTGTCTGACAACAAAAATAGGGATTTTTATTCTTTCCGTAAAGGTTTCGATTGGACTAACATAATAAATTCACTGCTCAATGATGACCAGAAAAGAGAAATTTTGATTGTTGCCCGTAAACCTAAAAAAGCATTTAAAAAATTTAAAAAAAAAATCGAATTAATAAAAGCAGCAGGAGGAGTAATTTTAAACGAATACAACGAATTTTTAGTAATTGACCGACTTGGTATGTGGGATTTGCCCAAAGGAAAGATTAAGAAAAATGAGAGTCGCAAAAACGCCGCAATACGTGAAGTTATTGAAGAGTGTGGCATCGACAATCCCGTTATAGTCAATTTCGCTGGCTATACATACCACGTTTATCAGTACAAAACGAAGACAATATTAAAAAAAACTTTTTGGTATAGAATGAGTTGCAAAAAACAGCCTCTTACACCTCAAACCTCTGAAGATATTGTTGATGCATTTTGGCTTGCTCCGAAATTTAAAGCTGTATTTATTGAAAACACTTATGCTTCAATTGCTAATTTTTTCAAAACGTTCACAATATAATATATATCAATGTATATCATAGTGAAGACAAAAGGCAAATCAAAACCCCGAAGGGGTGAAACAATTATAACCCAAACAAACACAAAAACAAATCAAAACCCCAAAGGGGTGAAATGATTATAGCGCAAACAAACACAAAGGGTTATCAAACCCCGAAGGGGTGACATTATTAGTCCATCAATTCAAATAACCATTTTTCGCTATATTCAATTTCAAATTTTAAAAAATATTTTACATAACATTACTTTTTCCCTACTTTTGCACGATTATTGAAAATAACTGAACAATAACGATTATTATTTGTATCCTCTCTTGAAATGACAACAATAGAAGAAAAACAAAAAGCTATTATTGATGAGTTCGCCCTCTTTGACGACTGGATGGATAAATACGCATATATCATTGAGTTAGGAAAAGATTTAGAGCCACTACCCGAAGAGATGAAGACCAAAGAAAATCTTATTGAGGGTTGTCAATCAAAGGTTTGGGTTTTAGCTGACTATTCCGATGGAAAGGTTCATTTCCGTGGCGATAGCGATGCTATTCTAACAAAAGGGCTTATTTCATTGATTATCAGAGCATACACAAATCAAACACCCTCCGATATCATTGAAAACCAACCCACATTTATTGAAAAAATCGGACTGTCAGAACATTTAAGTCCCACACGTTCAAATGGCTTAAACTCGATGATTAAACAGATAAAACTATATGCAATGGCATATAAAGTTAAATTTGAAAACAAATGACCCTTAACAAACATACCATGACGGATAAAAACAGTCTGCATCAAAAAATTGTTGAAACCCTACAAACAATTTACGATCCTGAAATCCCCGTAAATATTCACGATTTAGGTTTGATATATAATGTTGATATTGACGACGATGCAAGCGTAATGATCAATATGACTCTTACCAACCCAAACTGCCCTATTGCTGACGATATTCTATCTCAAGTCAAAAGCAGAGTAGAGATGGTTGAAGGTGTAACCGAAGTCTTTATTAATTTAACTTTTGACCCTCCATGGGACCCTGAGCGCATAACCGATGAAGCTAAATTAGAGTTGGGACTCCTGTAAAACATCAAAAAATCAAACGTTCAAATCAACGTGAAAGAGAAACAAAATAAGGATAAAAACCCTTTCAAAGGCATAAATTCATCAAAGGTCATTTACCCGATAATTATAGGGCTTGGCGTTGTGCTGTTTATGTTTTGGAAAGAGTTCGATATCAACGCTTTAAGCATACTTACATTCACTGCAAGGACAGCTTTTTGGCTTTTTGTTGCCATCTGTTGCATGTTATTTCGCGATATCGGATATATGATACGCTTGCGAATATTGACCGATAGCAGATTAACATGGCTACAAATATTCAGAGTTATAATGCTGTGGGAGTTTACATCGGCAATTACCCCCTCAGCCGTTGGCGGAACAAGTGTCGCCATCTTATACGTTCATAAAGAGGGCATTGGCGTTGGCAGAAGTTCGGCTGTTGTTATGGCTACATCGTTTCTCGACGAACTATATTTTATATTAATGTTCCCACTTCTAATTTTGTTTCTGGATAGTCAAGTTTTGTTTCTGGCAGAAGATACGGGTCTGAATTTTAGAAACGAATTTCTTCTTTTCGCAATAATCGGATATTCTCTAAAATTCGCATATGTAATACTATTAGGTTACGGCCTATTCTTTAACCCTCGCGGTCTTAAATGGCTTTTGCTACAAATCTTCCGACTACCCGTGCTTAGACGCTGGCGACAAGGAGCCAACAAAGCAGGAACCGAAATAATCACAAGTAGCAAAGAGTTGATAAGAAAACCTTTCGGCTGGTGGCTAAGTGCCTTTGCAGCTACATTTTTCTCATGGACATCGCGATATTTAGTTGTAAATGCAATACTTTTAGCATTTTTCACTGTAAAAGACCACATTTTAATATTTGCAAGACAATTAGTTATGTGGATAATGATGTTAGTCAGTCCAACACCCGGCGGAAGTGGCTTTGCCGAATATATCTTTACCCGATATCTATCAGACGTAATCCCTGTAGACCCCACACTAATTGGACCCGTAATAATTGCAATGGCTCTGTTGTGGCGAGTTATTACC
>DAOSIN010000143.1:0-5466 GCA_035366675.1 Salinivirgaceae bacterium
TATAGTTCAAAAAGAGACTACCGATATGCTGTTAAAGAATATTTTGCCGGAAGAGATAGCCGAGGAGCTAAAAACGAAAGGCTATGCAACGCCGAGATACTATAATTCGGTCACGGTATTATTCGCAGATGTGAAAGATTTCTCAAAATATTGTCAATCGCTTACTCCACAACAACTTTTGCACGAATTACATGAATATTTTAACGAATTTGACGAAATAGTGAGGCAAAATTTTGTTGAAAAAATAAAAACTATAGGAGACGCATACATGTGTGTTGGTGGTGTGCCAACACCAAATAGTTCACACGCCTTTAATACCTTATTGGTAGGATTACTAATACAGAAAAAAGCCCATGAAATTAATCAAAGAAAAGTAGCTGAAGGTCGTTTGGCTTGGGAGTTTAGAGTAGGATTGCATACAGGCGAAATAATTTCAGGAGTTATTGGGAAACAAAAATTTGCCTATGATGTTTGGGGTGATACTGTTAATATTGCTTCACGCATGGAATCTTCGTGTGATTCTGGTAGAGTAAACATCTCGGGAAGCACATACGAAATGATTAAAGACTATTTTGATTGCGAGTATCGTGGAAAACAGGAGATTAGGAATCGAGGTATGTTCGATATGTATTTCGTAAACGGAATAAAAGCTGAACATTCACAAAACGGCGATGGTATTACGCCAAACAAAAAATTTAAGCAACTTCTTGCAGGACTATAAATCTATCAACTCCTCAAGAGTAACAAATTTAACAATTATCGATTGCCAATGTTTTTTCCAGCTAGCACTTTCGCTGCTGTCTATAGTTATACCGGAGTTTGTACTATGAATAACGCTACTGACTTCATTGCCAGATGTTTCTATAATTATTCCTACATGATTTATATTTTTTGTTGCAGGATTTCCAAAAAATATTAAATCGCCGGGCATTACCCTGTTTTGTTGGATATCCTTTCCCAATTTAGACTGCGCTGATGCACTATGAGGCAATTTATATCCAGTAGCTTGCAAATAAACATATTGGACAAAACCACTACAATCAAATCTATCAGGTCCGTTAGCTGCATATTTATAGGGTTTGCCCTTGTGTTTAATAGCTTCAGAAACAACCTCTTCGCGATATTTATGTGCCGGTTTCTTTTTATGCTTTACCAATTTGTCTTCAGATGGCTCACTTTTGATTTTTTTTGAAGCCAAAGAGCTTCTGTAACTCTCAGTTGTATCATTAAAAGTATTTGCTAAAATTCCGTCAAGTACCATTATTGAAGAGCTATTTTCTAAATCCTCAAAATATTTATAATAATCTTTCGACAAAGAGTGTAATCCATCTTTAAGTTCAGCAGGTATTTCTGTTTCAGATACTTTCGCTTGAAAAATATTATAAAACTTTATCCCGTTCAGCAAATGCTTGTACCCCTTTTCGCGATTTGAACTCTTTTCTGAAAGTTTCATTTCAGAATAAGCAGCATAATAATATATACGTGTGTCGTTAGGGTTCTTTTTTATCAATCGCGGAGCTCTTCTTGATAGTTTTTCATACTTCTGCTTGTTGTTCCATCTATCTAATTTTTTTATATATCGCTGTCCAAATGTCGCTTGTGAACACAAAAGCAGTAGCGTGAATAGCACAAAAAAAGGTTGTGTAAAAAATGTAGTTACGTTGTTTTTACAATCGCTCATTGAGTTAAGAATGATTTAATAATGTTAGCAAATGTATGCAAAATGAAGCTCAAAACTAATTAAAAGTGCAGAATTTTGCCAAATAATTAGGGTTCTCTGAAAAAGTTTATGCTACTTTTGGGTTTGGGTTACGTGGTTCGGGTTACGTGGTTCGTGGTTCGTGACGTTTTTAACGTAGAGACGGAGCATGCTCCGTCTCTACAACACTTTTAACTCAATAATCTGTGATTATCCGTTCAATCTGTGTCATCTGTGTTCAATTGTTCATTGCTAATTGCAGAGACGCCATGATATGACGTCTCTACAACACCGTGACATTCAGTTGATTTATCGCTAAACGTAAATTGTTTTTAACACTTCGGCTTCGCTCAGTGCTAATCTTTCATAAAGAGCAGAGTCATATTGTCGCTGTAATTCTCTTAGGCTCCAATTATTTTCTAACGATTCAATCTCGTAAAACTTCCTTTCGTTTTCGTTATCGATTCGCATTAGTTTCAGGTAATGAGACCAACTCAAATTAAATTCGGCAGACACTGTCTGCGTTTTTGAGTAGGTGAGATAAAATTGTCTCATTTGTTCTAAATTCCTTCTGGAAAAACCTTTTCCAAACTCTTCGGTGAGTTTTCTCGAAAGTTCAATTATCACTTGTTTGCCATATTCGGCTCTGACATTCCCCTTTTGTTCTTCTTCAACAATCATTCGACCAATTTCAAAATATGTATAAACCATTGTTTTGTTAATAGTCTTAACAACCGAACTTCTTGCTTCTGTCAATAACTTCGCAACCCCATCGTAAAATATATCTGAATCAGTTTTTCTTATATTATTCATCTGAAAAATATTTGATAGTAGTAAAATAAATTTTTATTCAATAAACAACAAAAATATTGTTTTTCGATAAACATTAACGTATAATTTACGAAGTGAAGATATAAACTTTTTAAATAATAATATCGATTAGACACACTATAGTCCAAATTTCGCTATTGTCTTTTTCGACTATGTTTCTGTAACAAAATTACAATTGGTATTAAAAGCCGTAGTTATTAATTGAAAACCAACTAAATAATCTGTGATTATCCATTTAATCTGTGTCATCCGCGTTCAATTGTTCATTGCTAATTGCACATTACTAATTGAATTTATTATATTTGCATATCTAAAATTAATCTAAGTAAACAATCAGTTACAATGCAAAATAAATATCGTTTTATATTTTTTCTTATAATCTTTATTTTTTTTCAAGTAACACTGTTTGCGCAAACAAAAGAGACAATTCGCAAGCATGTAGAATATTTAGCATCTGATGCGTTGGAGGGGCGATTACCATGTACTACTGGAGATAGCTTAGCAGCGAATTACATAAAAAAACATTTAGAATCAAAAAATGTTAATCCCTTTGAATCAGGTTTTTACCAATATTTTGATATTGATATCGGAGTTAAAACAGCTTCAACAAATAAATTCACAATAGGCAATACCAATTTAAAACTGTTTGATGATTTTGAACCTGTAAACGTTTCAGCCATAGGAAACTATAAGTCAGAACTAATAAACATTCCTTTCGATTCCTTAAAAAGTGGTTCTTTTGTTCCTGAAGCCCGAAACAATTGGATAGCCGTAGAAACGGGGAGTTATGTTCCTAAGGTTCGAGAGTATATGCGGTGGGCAACAAGTGCTGCAAAAGAAAATATCTATGGGATTGTGTTTATAGTCAATTCATTAGGTAACGAAAAAATATGTAGCCCCATACTTTGTAGTTTACAAAACAAACAACTTGTTAGAACACAATACAGAGGAAGCAACAAACTTTTTATCAAAAATAACAAAGGCGACGTTTCCAAAATAACATTTTGTCAAGGAGTTTTTCGTGCTCCTATACCATTATTAATAGTAACAAAAAAATCATACGAGGCTATCGTTGCAAATAGCGGATTATCAGGGCAATCTGGCATAGCAGTTAACGCCACAATTGAGGTTAGCCCGATTACAAGTCAAACACAAAACGTGTTAGGTTACATAAAAGGAACAGAACACCCCGAGCAATACATTATTATAGGTGCACATTTCGACCATTTGGGATATGGCGGACACGAAACAGGCTCGCGCGAACCCGACAGAGACGAAATTCATTACGGCGCAGACGACAACGCCTCTGGAACAGCAGCTGTGTTGGGACTTGCTACACGTCTAAGCAACAACCCTTTACCCGTATCGGTTATTTTTGCCTTCTTTGCCTCAGAAGAGATGGGACTTTTAGGATCGCAGTATATGACGCAAAACCTGCCAGTTGAGAAAAACACGATAAAAGCGATGTTAAACTATGATATGGTCGGTCGCATGAATGAGAATACACTTAGCATTGGGGGAGTAGGAACAGCAGACGCATTCAGCACTATTATCGATACCCTAAAAACACAATTGCAAATAAGAAAATCGCCTTATGGAACAGGTCCATCAGACCACGCTTCATTCAACAGCGAAGGAATACCAGTGCTATATTTCAGCACAGGAGTTCACATCGATTATCATACGCCTGACGACGTTGCCTCGAACATAAATTATCAAGGAATAATGTCAGTTATAGATTATTCGGAACTACTATTAAGAGAGATATCAATGCCTCAATCAGATCTTACATATTGCCAAACGGAACCTCAGAAATTAACTCACGCAACAAGAAACTCACTTAAAGTCTCACTCGGAATAATGCCAGATGTTACTGGAGGCGACAATACAGGACTAACTATTATGGGAGTCACAGCCGGAGGAGTTGCCGACAGAGCAGAGCTGAAAAAAGGCGATAAAATTATAAATATAGACGGAACCCCAATTCAAAACATCTACGACTATATGGAAAAGCTACAACATATAGCCCCAAATCAAATATCGAATATCACCATAGAGAGAGATAAAAAACGAAAAGTAGTTTTAATTAAATTTTAAATTTGTACAGAAATGAGACTAACAATCGTTTGGATAATATCAATAATTTTCACCCTGATTATTGTAGTTTACCAAAAAACCACAGGACCCACATATCCACTAAAAGTAATCTACGAAGAGACCAAAATAAAACTACCACGAAGCTCCTCAACCGACAAGGAGTGTAAAGTTGTAATTCCAGAGAGTAATAAATTCGACAATGCGTACCTGTTGTGGAAATACTATCCCGGAACGTACAATTATGATACACTGCAATTTATATTAAAAGACACCGTATGGGAAACAGTTTTGCCAGCACAACCTTCAGCCGGAAAGTTAGAATACCATATTATATTGTGCAAAAACGACCAAACCGTTTTCGATACTAAGGATCAACCCGCAATAATACGTTTTAAAGACAACGTCCCCGCTTGGGCACTGATGCCACATATAATATTGATGTTTAGTTCTTCACTACTTAGCATAGTTGCCCTGTTTATGATAATATTAAAGAAAGGCAACTACCGTTTAATAGCCTATCTTACCCTTATTGCTTTAGCCGCAGGAGGTTTGATTTTCGGACCCATTGTCCAGAAATTTGCCTTTGGACAATACTGGACAGGCTTCCCATTTGGCTACGACCTAACAGACAACAAAACGTTAATAGCGTTCATACTGTGGTCAATAGCAGTTGCGCTAAATATCAAAAAAAGCAGAAAGTGGTTGATTGTTCTGGCTACGATAGGCACTCTTGTTATTAATTCCATTCCACATTCGACCCGTGGCAGCGAGCTGAACAGAGAAACGGGTAAAATAGAGACATCGAAGTAAAGTTTTCTTGCTGATAAATTTGTGAATTA
>DAOSIN010000144.1:0-5430 GCA_035366675.1 Salinivirgaceae bacterium
AATTTGATTTGGGCTTTACAGTGACCGTTTTTAAGTTCAATCCAGTGGCTATTTTTATCTTGTTTTTCAGATTTACTATAGTTTTCACTGTTTGCAAACTATCAGCAACAACAAAAACCGTTTTTCTGTTTATTTCAAAAACACCCTCTCCCATAACAATACTGTTGGGTTTCGGAATAATATTTATCCCTTGATTATATGGTTCCTGAATGCTTTCCCGGGTTAAACCTATGATTATCAGGATTATCAAAAATATTGAGGCAACTGATATCCAGATATAATCGGATTTGTTGTAATATCCCGAATTAACTTGTTTTTCGCTTTCCATGTTTCTTATGATTTTAGTATATACAAAGTAAGCACAAAAGTAGTTTAGTTCAAAATTATTTTGCTACCAAAACCCCACTTTTGAACACAGAAAACACAGATAAGACGGATTTATGCAGATTTTTTTTGTTTTTGAACCATTAAGAAGTAGAGACGGAGCATGCTCCGTCTCTACAACGCCTTAACATTCAATTAATTAATTGAAAATTGCTCATTGCTAATTGCTTTCACAGCAAAGGAGTAATACTAAAACTATAACTGTACGTTTTGTTAGGAAATATACGATGTATATTGTAAGGTTTTGATCCCCAACTATCGTCTCCACCTAATCCCATCATTTTGTGGTCTATGCGTAGCTCGGTAAAGTTGCCTTCCATGACATCTTTTATTGTTCTGAGCATTTTTTTAGGTCCTTCATCTAATTCGGCAATAGAGTAGTGTAAGGCACTAAAACATAAAGGATTATCAATAGCATCAACCCTTATGCCTAAATTAAAAATATTTGTAAGCGAAAGGTATCTTGTGTTGGTTTTATATCCGTTTTCTTGCGGACGTGCGTAGGGGTAATATTGCTCCTGTACAGTAGAATTGTACAACCCTATAAACGATGCACTATTTCTGTCGATATAATTTTCCTCGGGACCGCGACCGTAATATTGCAATTTATTAATCGACTTTTTTAATTGCATTTTCATTCCTATAACAGGAATTTCGGATATTGTAGTATCCGAGGGTGTGTATTTATACGAAACGATAATTTGTCCGTTTCCGGCAATTTGATAGTCAATATCAAGGGTTCCGTGATTGTTATTTAAAATTTGCGAGGTTTTTAAAACAATACTGTTGTCAGCCATTGTAACAATTTCGTGTTTGTAGTTTTTGCTCTCTTCAACAATGTTTTTCCATGCGGCACAGCGTTTTTGCATTCCGTTGCCGTAGTCGTTATCAGTTGGAGCGCGCCAAAAGTTGGCAGTTAACGGAGCTTCAAGAATCTCATAATCGTTTAGTATATAGCTGTTTATTGCGTTTATACTTTTATCGAATTTTATGGAGAAGTTTTCGCCCGACAAAAGTATTTCATTTTTATTCTCGGAAACTGTAACTTTTTTATCGCCTTTATAAAAATCGGGTTTCAAATCGGCTTCTTTAATGATAAACTGTTCTGAAGCTACGATATGCCCAAATGGTACACCTATAGTCTCTTTCATATTAACGGCGTAAATATTGAAAAGCACTTCGTTGTACTTGTTCAGGTCAAGTTTGTTAATATCCAAATCAACTGTTTTTTCTTCTTGCGGATTGATAGAACTTAGAACAATCAATGGGGCTTGTTGTATAATCTTTCCGTCTGCAACTATTTCCCAGTTGAACAGATAATATTCAGTATTTTTAAAAAAGTATTTGTTCTTTATGTTGATTTTGTTTTTATCAATATCGAGATTGCTGAATCCGATGTTTTGATACACTTTTTTAATTTCGTAGATAGCAGGATGGACTGTCCTGTCGGCATTGATAACTCCATTCAGACAAAAGTTGCCGTCGTGGTTTATCCCTTCGGGCTCGTAATGCCCGCCATAAGTCCAATAGAGTTTGCCGTGCTCGTCATATTTTGCCAAGCCTTGATCAACCCAATCCCATATAAAGCCCCCTTGCACTTGACGCTCCGATTCAACAAAATCCCAATAATCCTGGAAGTGTCCGTTACTATTACCCATAGCGTGAGAATATTCTGCCCAAATAAAGGGTCGGTCAGGGTCTTTTCCTAACCAGTGTTTTCTTACACCCTCTACGGGCCAATACATCAAACCTACTATATCGGTATGTCTCTCTTTTACATCGGTTTCCATTTCGGCTCTTTCGTATGACACAACACGACTATCGTCAAACTCTTTAAGCATTTTGTATGCATTGAGCATCGTGGGTCCTGTGCCGGCTTCGTTGCCCATACTCCAAACAATAATCGAAGGGTGATTTTTATCCCTTTTTGCCATATTCATAATTCTCTCGATATGAGCAGCTTCCCATTCGGGCTTGTTTGCCAATGTATGTTCTCTTGCATAGCCATATCCGTGCGACTCTACGTTAGCCTCGTCGTACAGGTAGATGCCGTACTCATCGCATAGCTTGTACCACAGTGGGTCGTTGGGATAGTGACTGGTACGAACAGCATTAAAATTGTGTTGTTTCATAAGCTCCAAGTCTTTACGCATCATTTTTTCGTCAACAACATGTCCGTAATGCATATCGTGTTCGTGTCTGTTAACACCTTTTAAAAGAATAGGTTGGCCGTTGACTAATAACTGACCACCCTTTATTTCAACACTTCTGAAACCTATTTTTGTAGATATATACTCGAGAGCCCTGTTGTTCTGGTCGGACAAAACAATTGTTAGCCTGTACAAATTAGAAATCTCTGCCGACCATTGTTCTACATCACTTATAACATACTTAAAATTAACTGTTTCCGATGTGTTTTTTTCAACAGCAACAACCGCACTGTCGGAAACAATTACATTTCCGAAAGCATCTTCAATTTTATACGCTAAATTGTGTTTCGATACATTTTTACTGTTGTAGTTTTTAATCAAAACGTTTAAATCGAGAACTCCATTTTGGTAATTGTCTGAAAGCGAGGTCTTAGCAAAAAAGTCAGCAACGTGTAATTTGTTTCTTGCATAGAGCCTGACATCTCTTTGTATCCCTGAAATTCGCCAAAAGTCTTGATCTTCAAGGTAGCTGCCATCTGTAAACTGAAATACCTGAACCGCCAATCTGTTTTCACCTTCGACCAAATATTTCGTAATATTAAACTCTGACGGAAGTTTTGAATCTTGGCTATATCCAACCATATTGCCGTTGATCCACAGGTAGTATCCCGATTTAACCGAACCAAACTCGATAAAAACCTCCTTATCTTTCCAGCTTGCTGGCAGGTTGAAGAAAGTAACGTACGACCCTACAGGGCTGTACTCATCGGCAATGTACGGCTGATTACGTTTAAACGGATACTCTACATTCAAATAATGCGGGTAGCCGTAGCCACTCAATTCCCAATTGCTCGGAACATCAATGTCGTCCCACGAAGAAACATCATAATCGGTTTTGTAAAAATCTGTTGGGCGTTGCGAGGCTCTGCCTACATAGTGAAACTTCCACTTTCCGTTTAAAGTTTTTATGTTGGCATTTGTGTTTAAATCGCCTGCTTTTGCTTGCTCTTCGGAATCGAACGAAAAGAATGTTGCACGGGCATCTTCTCTGTTGATTTTAAAAACACGGGGATTTTCCCAATCGTTTTGCGAGAAGAGTAGCGAATTGGATACTAATAATAGTGTTGCTAAAATTGGAAATGTTTTTGCTTTCATTGATTTAGTTAAAAGTTAAAAGTTAAAAGTTTGTAAAGTATCGTAGAGACGGAGCATGCTCCGTCTTTACTATTATCTTATTAACGAAACTGGTTTTACAAATACTATTTGATTAAATCTGTTGCGCACTATGAACAGTAGTTCATTTTTGTCGCATAAGTCTATTTTATATGTTACCTTTTCTTGTCGATAGTTAATTAATTTTACAGATATTGGAATTGCTTTATTGGCATGTTGTTCATATTCACTTTTAACGTACAAATATGCAACAAAAGTTTCATCTTCATAGGGATTATCGAGCGAGTCTATTTTTACAGCAAAGGTCTCCCTTGAATTGCCGAAATAATCATCCTCGAAATTAAGATTGTTTAAAAGATAGGCATCGACATTAATAACTTTTCCATTTTGTGGGAAATCATTTTTTTGTATAATCCCTACGTAGTGATTTTCAAACAAATGCAATAGAGGCATAAACTCTAATTGATCTATTGTAAATGGATTGATTCCAGAAATATCGTAAAAATAGCCTGCCATGTTTTTCCTCTTACCATGTTCTCTTGTTTCGTTAATATGCCCAATACCGGCATGTACTAAAACTTTCGCGCTACTATCTTGTTGTATTGTTTTTTCAAAGATGTTTCTCGCCTGCAAAGAATCTCTATTACCCTTCCACGCATCATAATTTATTATCTTAAATCCCAAAGAGATAGCTTTTCTAATCATATTTGACATGGTCGGTTCACGCGTATAAAATCCTGACGATAAAACGGGATAACCTCTTTGGGTTAAGGTGTCTCCATCTTCCCAAATAGCTTCGATCGCAAGATACTTATAACCCCTCTTTGCAAATAAGTCCAACAAGTTATACATCATAAATCTGTCTTTCGGAGCAAAGTGATTTTCGTTAAGCATAATTACCCGATTTGTATCGGCAATAACTTTCAACTGTTTGATAAAATTCTCATCAAAAGCGATTTTTGAGGCATCTAAATCAATATCTCTATTGAGTCGATATTTTGTATTATCAACCCAGAATTTTAAATAATTTTGTAAAGAGTCGTGATTTTCGATAAAAGAGGTATATGTTGCTAATGCCTGAATATACACATGATACTGTTCTTCATACTGTTTTTTCCGAGCTTCCAACATTGCAACAGGAGCAAGATAGTTCAGTGAGCTATCAATTGCAAAAAATGATTGATTAGCCGCATCGAATGGAGATTGCAGAACATGTTTTTTATAGTTCGCTCCCATTGTTAACGAAGGGAAAATATAATTTTCAAACTCTTTAATATTAAAAAAATGCGACCTGTTTTTTGCTTTATATGCAAAAAGCAGAAAACTATTCTGCTCGGCATACGGATATATTCTATACTTTGTATAATCCAAGCTATCAACGTGTTGATAAAAAATATTTTGATTTTCCAATTTGTGTTCAGTAAACGACCTTAAATCGGATTTGTTAAACTTAGCTTCAGGTACGATAAAAAGAGCACTTTCAAATAAAGGCTCTATAAATGTTTTGTTAGCATAGACAAAATATTTCTTTTTGAAATATTTTCTCATAACACGGCTGTCATAAGAACGTTTTATGCTACGGTCATAAACTTCTTGAAAATCGTAATCAGCAAAATATTTTAATGAAATCTTTAACTCATCATTTGCGAAATATGTATAATTCTCTTTAAAAATCTGATTGTTCCTATTTGGTAGTTTCTTTTCCGAAGTACATGACTGAAAA
>DAOSIN010000145.1:0-5419 GCA_035366675.1 Salinivirgaceae bacterium
GATTGAACACTCTAACATGTCACCCAAAACAGCTTTAATGGCTGCTAGCGGATATGTTGCTGTAAAATAAATACATAAAAAAGATTTAAACATAGGGCTGCCCCAAAAAAAGTAAGGGTAGCCCTTTTTTTATGTTTAGTTTAAGAGATATTTATATTTTAAACCGCATGAGCTTTGATAAAAAAAAATTATGGACTTATGAAACTATTATCGTACTTTTGTATAGTTTTAAGGTATAATAATGTAAAATATGAAAATCAATCCCGAAGGGATGACAAGATTATAGAATAATAAAAAGAAAATAATTAACCCTGAAGGGGTGAAATAACTATGACAACTAATTATATAACACCCTTGGGGTTAGATAAACTTCTGCATTCGTTTAAGTATAATCATTAAATCTCTTCGGGATTATAGAATTAAATAAAAATGTCAGACAATTTGAAAGATACAATAAAAGAACGTATTGCCAAGTTGCGCAAAGAGTTAGAACATCATAACTACTTATATTATGTGCAAAATCAACCACAATTGACTGATTTGCAGTTTGATATGCTAATGCGCGAGTTAGAGCAATTAGAAAAAGAGAATTCAGAATTTTTTGATATTAATTCGCCCACACAAAGAGTAGGCAACGATATCAACCAGCAGTTTGAACAGGCTGAGCATAAATACCCAATGTTGTCGTTGGCAAATGCATATTCTGAAGAGGAGCTGTTTGATTTCGATAGGCGTGTAAAACAGGCTGTAGGAAACAATGTCAATTACGTTTGCGAACTTAAATACGATGGTGTTTCAATAAGCATAACCTACGAAAACGGTGCTATGACACGAGCACTTACTCGCGGAGATGGTGATAAAGGTGATATCGTTACTCAAAACATTAAAACCATAAAATCAATACCGTTGAAGCTTTTGCAAGCCGATTATCCAGAAGTTTTTGAGATGCGAGGAGAAATATTTATGGAGCGCGCTAAGTTTTTGAAAATGAACGAACAAAGAGCCATCAAGGGAGAAAAGACTTTTGCTAATCCACGCAATGCAACAGCAGGTAGCCTTAAACTTATAAATTCAAGCGAAGTAGCGCAACGTCCTCTTGATTGTTATCTATATTCCGTATCATCGGATTATCATATTTCTGACTCCCATTTCGAAACTGTAAAAAAAGCTGGCGAGTGGGGTTTTAAGATACCAAAGGTTATAAGCAGGTTTAATTCAATTGAAAAGGCTGTTGAGTTTATTCATAAGTGGGATAAGGAAAGAGAATCATTGCCTTATGATATCGATGGTATTGTTGTCAAGGTTGACAACTTTGCACAACAGGCTGAGCTCGGAATGACGGCAAAATCACCACGTTGGGCGATTGCATATAAGTTCAAGCCCGAGACAATGTCAACAAAGCTGCTATCGGTTGATTTTCAGGTAGGAAGAACAGGTGTTGTTACACCAGTAGCTAATTTAGAACCTGTGCTGTTGGCAGGAACCACAGTTAAAAGAGCATCATTGCATAATGCAGATATTATTGAAGCCCTTGATCTACACTACAACGATACGGTTTATGTTGAAAAAGGGGGCGAGATTATTCCAAAAATAGTAGGTGTCGATAAAGCTAAACGAACCGCAGAGTCAAATCAGGTTACGTTTATCAAGCTGTGTCCAGAATGCAACACCCCATTAGAGCGTAAGCAAGGTGAAGCCTTTTGGATATGTCCAAACGATGATGCTTGTCCACCACAAATTACTGGAAAGTTGATACACTTTACAGCCCGAAAAACCATGAATATTGAGACGTTGGGCGAGGAGACAATACAAATGCTATATAAAGAGGGACTTGTAAGAAACGTAGCCGACTTTTACGACTTAACAGTTAGCCAGTTACAAAATTTAGAACGTTTGGGCGAGAAATCTGCACAAAATATTATCTCGGGAATTGAATCATCAAAACAAGTACCATTTGAAAGAGTTCTGTTTGCCCTCAGTATCAAACATGTAGGAGAGACCGTAGCTAAACTTATCGCAAGACACGTAGGCTCAATGGATAAACTAATCATGGCAACAGAAGAGGAGCTGACACAGATTGACGAAATAGGACCACAAATCGCACAAAGCGTAATATCCTACTTTTCAAAACCTGAACATATTGAAATAGTTAAAAAACTGGCTTCTCACGGGTTGCAAATGAAAATTGAAGAACAAAACATAACTATTAAAAATGTACTCAATGGTATGCGTATTTTGGCAACAGGTAAGTTAAATAACTTTAGTCGCGATGAAATACATAAAACCATTGAACAATTTGGTGGTAAACCTGTTAGCTCAATTAGCAAACAAACCGATTTGATTGTAGTTGGAGAGGCTGCGGGTGAATCTAAATTGAAGAAAGCTCAGAGCCTCGGTATAAAAATGATTACTGAGGAGGATTTTCTAAAGATGATTAACAAAAATGACTGAATCGATAACATAAATTACATAAAAACAATCAGATATGAACAAATTACTATTCGGCATTTCCGCAGTATTATTAGTTACGGCGGTAAGTTGCCAAAATGCACAAAAAAGCAAAGAATTACCACGCATTGCCATCGCCGGCATTGCTATTGAATCGAGCACTTTTTCGCCTGCGGTTTCTACCGAAGAGGCGTTCAAAGCACGTGAACGCGATAGCGTTTTCACTTATTATCCGTTTTTTGCTCCCGATTCGGGAATTATCAATCGTGCGCAGTGGATTCCCACACTTCGTGGACACGCCATGCCGGGCGGGATTGTAACACGCGAAGCATACGAATCGTTGGTTACCAAAACACTGAATATGTTGAAAGAAGCCCTACCGCTTGATGGAATTTTCTTCGATATTCACGGTGCCATGAGCGTACAAGGATTGCCTGACCCCGAGGGCGATTTTATAATGCGTATTCGCGATGTTGTGGGCACAGATGTTTTGATTTCAACATCGATGGATCTACATGGAAGTGTTTCGCCCCGTTTGGCACAAAACACCGATTTAATTACATGCTATAGGCTTGCGCCACACGAAGATGCATTAGAATCGAAAAAACGCGCTGTAACCAATCTTCTTGATCGCTTAGAAAGCGGAAAAGGCAAACCAGCTTACAAAGCATGGATTCCTGTTCCTATTCTGCTTCCCGGCGAAAAAACCAGTACACGCATAGAGCCCGGCAAAAGCCTTTATGCTCAAATCCCTACTGTTATTGACAAAGACAATGTGATAGATGCTGCAATTTGGATGTCGTATCCGTGGGCTGATGAACCCCGAAATCACGGTGTTGTAATGGCTTATGGCGATGATAAAGAGATGGTTGGCAAAGCAGCCGAAAAACTTGCGCAACATTTTTGGAATTTACGAAACGATTTTGTTTTTGTAGCTCCAACCGTTTATCTTGAAGAGGCATTAGAAAAAGCCCTTGCCAGCGATAAAAAGCCATATATCATAAGCGATATGGGCGATAATCCTACCGCCGGAGGTGCAGGTGATGTTACATGGACGCTACACGAAATTTTTAAGAATTCGAAGATTAATAATCCGAAAGGAAAATCGGTGATATATGCATCTATTCCGGGTCCCGATTTTGTAGAAAAGGCAAAAAGCATTGGAGTTGGAGGTGAAATTGATGCTACCGCAGGTGCCGATATCGACAACCGTTACGCTCCTCCTGTTCGCATAAAGGGAACTATTACCGCTATTAAGGAAGGACATATTGACGCTAAAACCGAAGTGGTGGTAAAATGTGGCAATATCTCTGTTATCGTTACCGAAAAACGCATGGCTTACCGCTACGAAAAGAATTTCACCGATTTGGGATTAAATCCTCGTGAAACCGACATTTTAATTGTGAAAATCGGTTATTTAGTTCCCGAACTGTATGATATGCGTGGTGATTGGATTATGGCACTTACACCCGGTGGTGTTGACCAAGACTTGCTTCGTCTGCCATACAAAGGAATTAACCGTCCCATGTTCCCGCTCGACCCCGATATGGCTGACCCCGATTTATCGGCACAATTTATTCCGCTCTCTGACACAATTGCGAGATAAAAAAAGATGTTGGCTATTGGCTGTTAGCTATTGGCTTTTAGTAGCCAACTGCTAACAGCTAACGGCTAATAGCCAAAAGCTAAAAGTAATGACAAAAAAAGAACTATATAAAAACGTTATTCAGTGGTTTTTAGAGAATGCTGAGTCGGCTGAAACCGAGTTACATTACGATAACAATTACCAGCTGTTAATAGCGGTTATTCTTTCTGCACAATGTACCGATAAACGGGTAAACTTGATTACTCCCGCACTTTACGAAGCATTTCCCACGCCCGAAGTTATGTCGGCTTCATCGCCCGAAGAAGTGTACGAGTATATTAAATCCTGTTCCTATCCTAATAATAAAGCAAAAAGCTTGGTGAGAATGGCAAAAAAATTGGTATCTGATTTTAACGGAAAAGTACCTTCTGATATTGATTCTTTGCTTACTATTCCAGGTGTGGGACGAAAGACTGCCAACGTTATTCTGTCGGTTGCTTTCGATAAGCCTGCCATGGCTGTGGATACACACGTGTTTAGGGTAGCGAACCGATTAGGATTGACAAACAATTCAAAAAATCCGTTACAAACGGAAAAGGAGTTAGTAAAACATATTCCCGAGCAATACTTGTCGCGTGCTCACCATTGGCTAATTCTCCACGGACGCTACATCTGCACAGCCCGCAAACCAAAATGTGATGAGTGCGGGCTTCAAAACCTATGCCAGCACTTTAAAAAATTAGAAATTAGAAATTAGAAAGCGGTGCACCTGGTCACTGAGTTTATCGTGGTACGCCGAGCGTAATTGAAGTTAAATGAATACTAATACCGATTGAATACACACTACAGTCCAAACTTCGCTATCGCTCTTTTGGACTATGTGTCTGTAACATTGGTATAACAAAAAGAGTATTATCATAGATTAAAAAGAGACGCCACAATGTGACGTCTCTACAATACTGTGATATTCAGTTGATTAATTGCTAGTTGTCTTTCAGTTTATAAAATGCAACAACATCTCTTAGCTCTTGTGCTTGATTTGCAAGCATATCGGCACTTGATGCCATCTCCTCACTTGCTGCAGCGTTTTGTTGAGTTACGCTGTTAAGTTGTTGAATAGCCATATTTACTTGATTTGCGCCACTACTTTGTTCAGCGCTTGCACTGGCAATCTCCTGCACAAGTACGCTTACTTTGTTGATATTTGGTAGCATATCGTTTAACATTTTTGCAGACTGTTCGGTAACGTTAACAGTTTTGGCGGCAAGCACCACAATTTCATCTGCAGCCTTTTTACTATGTTCGGCAAGTTTGCGGACTTCAGCGGCAACCACTGCAAAACCGCGACCGTGCTCTCCGGCACGTGCAGCTTCAACAGCAGCATTC
>DAOSIN010000146.1:0-5417 GCA_035366675.1 Salinivirgaceae bacterium
ATAGAAGCCCTACGTGCGCCCCAATAAACAGACTGGGAGCAAATATCCCACCAACCCCACCAGCTCCAAATGTTGCCGATGTTGCAAATGCTTTCAAAGCGGAAACTAATGCTAATACAATTACAACAGCTATAATGTTATCAACATATGGTTCAAATATACTTCTACTAAACAGATACTCATAGTTACCTGCCAAAATATAGTTTACCTCTTTATATCCTTCACCATAAAGCGCAGGAAAAAGGAAAATAAGAATTCCGAGAATTGTACCTCCAATAATAAGCCTCTTTTTTTTACCCCATTTGCCAAAAAGCTTGCTCATTTTCATATATACATTTGAAAAATAGACAGAAACTAATCCACAAAACAAACCAAGTAAGACATAATAGAGTAAATCAATAAAAGCATACGTTGTTTGCACCTTAAAGGGGTAAAGTATTTCACTTCCAATCATAAGATAGGAAGTGATTATAGCTGAAACAGACGACAATATCAATGGTATAAGCGATGACATAGTCAAGTCTAACATTAATATCTCTAAACTAAAAATCAAGCCTGCCAATGGTGCATTAAATATCGATGCAACTGCACCCGACGACGCACAACCAATCATTAGGGTTATTTGCCTTTGATTTAACTTAAAAGCTCTAGCGATATTTGATCCAAGTGCTGCACCTGTGCCCACAATAGGTCCCTCCAACCCTACACTACCTCCAAAGCCTACAGTTAAAGAACTGGTTACTAACGAGCTAAACATTTTATGTTTCTCTAAATAGCCCTGTTTTTGTGAAATTGAGTGCAAAACTCCGGGAACTCCATGTCCAGCCTGTTTTTTTATAACATACTTCATAAAAAGCAGAGCAAGAAAAATCCCGACCATAGGATAGAAAAAGTAGAAATAGTTGAGGTCTAACAGATTACTTGCACTTTGCAAAACATAAGCAACTAAGTGAACCATGTTTTTTAAAACAACTGCCGCAGTACCCGCAGCCAATCCCACAAACACAGCCAAAACTCTAACTTTTTGCTGTTGCGATAATTTAGTGTCTAACCACAAAACAAACCTAAACCACAGGCTAATTATTCTTTGCTTTATCGAGAATTTAACCATACAAATACTGTTATTCTACAGCGTGACGAACTATTTGCTCATAAACATGTTCCCATCCTTGCCACGAAGCGCAACCACTTAAAGACTCATTATGCCACAACAGTGTGAATGTGCCATTGACATCTTTTACCTTGTTTATCAGACTTCTGGTTTGTGTAACCGCTTCATCTGGAGACAGTTTCATATATAAATTTAATGCAGCGTCCATAACATGGAACGGATGCACAACTAATGGCGTAACTTTGTTTGTTTTTAAATTAAAAAAGTTAACATCTCCTGCATACCCGGTCCTAAATCCAATACGTGATGGATATCCCATGCTGAAATCATTTTGAATACCCAAATTAAGCAGATTTTCATAACTGCTTGGTAATGAAAATTTAACAAAATGAAATCTGCTGTTTTCAACACTTTTCCCTATTATCTCTGACATTACTGATACTTCGTGCTGTAAGACACTGAAGTCTACAAAAGATGAAAAAGATGGGTGTATTCCAACAATATGGTTTTGTGCTCGGTTTTGAATTAACTCTTGGAACTCTTTATTGTTGTACGGAACTGATTTATCGTGTCCTCCGTAATTCGCCAACAAAAAGAAATAGTAGGGCGTCAATCCATATTTTGTGTGAATCTGGTCTAATATATCATACGTATCATACGGGTCTTTTTGGGAACCGAGATATACTTTTAATCTGTTTGAAAAATCTTTAAAATCAGCTCTAAAAAATGATTTAGCTAAACCTCCTACTTGCCTAAAAAATCCCTTGTTAACGTAGGCATAGGCGTTATCTATATCAATTGACGGAACAAACTTATATTTTGGTTCAACTAACGTTAATTCTGGATAAGTTTTAGAAATTATATCTTTAAGCCATGATATCCAGATATTTACAACTGGCTCGGTCAAGAAACCCTTTTTCCAAGCAATACTATTTCTTGGATCGAAGCGTCCAAATCGGTCTAACTTGCTGCTTATATACTCCTCATAACGAGTTATTAAGTAAAATGAGGCTGAAAAAATATCAAATGGCAATGCTCCTCTCTCAACAGGAAACAATATTGCTGTGTCATTATGTTCTTCAACATCAATGTGTTGCGGAGTAATATCTTCTTGTAATAATAGTAGTTTAGGTTTGATATTTATTATATCATCAAATATTTCTAACGAATAGTTAAGTTTTGGTCCGTTGTAGTTACAGAATTCATCACGCAGAGTAGTTATTCGGTAATCTAAACCGAAGTTTTTGGCAAATACAAAGTCGAGAATAAAATCGAGTCTATTGGTTATTTTATGGGTATATATCAGAAACATACTCTATTTAATTAACGTGGCAAATATACTTAAGAATTTATTCTTTTCTACATTCCAATTTAACAATTTAGCTGCATTGCTGATATTCTCTGAATAGTAGCCACTTCTATATTTTTCAACTGTATTTTTCAAAGTTTGTGCCAATGTTTTTGGGTTACGTTCATATAGTATTTCTCCAATATCGTATGTTTTAACTAACTCAGCCATAACAGGAAGATTGCTTACTACAACAGGGATTCCTGCCTGGATATAGTCAAATATCTTATTGGGAAGTGCAAAACGATAATTCAGTCCTGAATCCTCCTCCAACGATACTCCTACAACAGCTTTACTAGTTATTTCTTGTAGGTTGTCATACGGAATATGTCCGGTAAGAGTAACATTTTTAAGATTTTCGTCTTCAACTTTTTGTTTGATATTACTGAACAAATCGCCATATCCAACAATGTAAAGCGTATAATCTTGCAAGTATTGCATCGCTTCTATTAAAAGTTCAATACCTCGATCCTTGTTAATTGCACCCTGATAAATAATAATTTGGTCGATTTTATTAGTTATTTGTTTATTCTCTTTGGGTATTGGGACATTTCTTATCACTTCGAAATGTTTGCCATATTTTCCCTGATAAATATCTGCAATAGGCTGACATACAGTAATTCCAGCATCAATTTTAGGTACTAAAAATCTCTCTATTGCTAACCATACATTTTTAACGCGTGTTCTATTTACCAACTCCGGAACTTCGGTAAATAATTCATGACTATCGTAAACCAAATAACATCTTTTAATTTTAGAGACTGCCCAACAAGCGGATAGCGTGTCTAAATCGTTAGCTAATATAATATCTGCCTTTCTAAAACAGAGATAAAAAAAGAGTCTAATATTATATTCTGCATAAAACCACATTTTTTTAGAGAATAATAACCTAAGCCTGTGTGTTTTATACTGCCTTACAAACTTGGAGCTTCTTTTTAATTTTCTACCAACAACAGTAACATTATAACCATTTTCGTATAGGGTTAATGCCGACCTATTTACACGCTGATCGTTCTCTAAATCGTTTGTAACACAGAGAATTACTCTTTTCATACGTCTATATTTTTTCAGTCTATGGTCGTATGGAACCTTTGATGATTTAAACAATTATTCACTTCGGTTGTTTAATGGTTATTTTAATCAAATCTGTTTCACAGTTCAAAGAATACAAAAGTAACCAAATAATTAGTATATTGGCAGATTATTTTTTATTAGAAGAGTGAACTTATATAAAATTACAATTGGTACTATTATAACGATTAAAAAAAACACAATTTTGGCGCATGTAAATAATATTGATTATTTTTGTGTTTTATATAATTTTAAGATAAATTTGAAAAAAAAATAATTCATTTATGGAACCACTTTATATTGAGGGAACTGACGAATCGCCGACAATAATTCTTGATAAATCGGCTGGCAATTTTGAATTTAGTGGAAAGTCTTTGCCCGAAGATGTTAAAGCTTTTTATAATCCCGTTTTGGAATGGCTTGATGGATATATTGCAAATCCTAACCCTGACACTGTTGTAAATTTCAGAATGGATTATTTTAATTCAGCCTCAGCAAAGCAAATTATGGATATTTTGACTTGTTTTGAAAAGGTTCATCAAAAAGGTAATGACGTGCTGGTACGTTGGCATTTCGCTAGCGATGATGAAGATATGGAAGATGCTGGAGCTTCGTATGAAGGTATAGTTGACGTCCCTATTGAACTTATTGCATACTAAACTTGTAACATTTCTATTTTTAGTTACACTACTAACTAAAAATAATTTCAGCAAACAAATATTACACGCTTTGGTATAAGCCTTTGAAGCGAAAATAAGACTACATCATTTTAATAAGGCATTTGTAATAAAAATTTCAGCTTTGAAAATAAAAAGGGTATTTGTTTTATTTATAATATTCTTCAACACTTGTGTCTATGGGCAAATAATTAACCCTTGGACAGATACTCAAATTAAACTATCTGGCAAATGTAAAATAGTAGATAACGGTATTTTCCAAGGTTTAAATGCCAAATATGGCGTATATGCCCACAAAGGACTTGGTCATAAGTACAAAGCTTTACCATTTCTGTTTTTACCTTCTGAAAAGAAAGATGCTCCGAATTTAATAATTTTAAACGGAGGTCCCGGTGTTTCAAATCTTAAAGCTCCAGAGGGTATCGATTCCCTACTAAACTATTTTAACATACTTATTCCCGGTTATCGTGGCGTTGACGACTGCTTAAAAGATAATTATGATGAATTAGATAAACAACAAAATTCTTGTAGTATAAGTCTGATTTCTAAAGACATATCAAATATTGTTGCTGCTTTGAAATTTGACTCAGTTTATGTTGCTGCCCACAGCTTTGGATCAATTTATGCCTGCAGTTATTTATTGGAACAAGATGGTGTTGACAAAAAGAGCATTTTTATTAGCCCGATTATGACGCAAGACATTGCAACCGTTCTCAGCAAAATGGAACAGATGGTCGAAAAATATTTTTCAAATTATAATAACGGTTCGGGAAAATACAACAATGTTTTAACCGAAATTGAAAACTCATCAAATCCCGAACAGTTGAGCATGGCTCTTATTATTTGTTTATCTGAATTTCAGAACAGTTACAAAATAGATTCTATTTTAGAGTCAAAAGGGTCGATTATTGAATTACTACAAAATACATACTGTTCATATAAGTACACCGTCAACCAGACAGATAAACAGAATAAATTGAGTAGTTATTTCAATTTTGACGACACTACAGGTTTTTACAACTTAGGTAGCTTGGGAAAGTTATTGCTAAAGTACTTTATAAACGAAACCCAGCCCAACACTTCACTCTTCTGTCCATTTAAATATTACACTCCTGATACTACCATCAGTGCCTATTATGACTATTCAGTTTCTTTTAACGACAAGGTAGTAAATAACACTGGACACTCTGATATTTGGTCTAAGGCATGG
>DAOSIN010000147.1:0-5413 GCA_035366675.1 Salinivirgaceae bacterium
GGAAAACACTCTATGTCGCAGGCGAAGAGAGTGAAGCTCAAATAAAAGATCGCGCCGATAGACTCGGAGTAGTACACAAAAATATTTTAGTAACCACCCAGCTCGTTGTTGAAGACCTGTGTCATTTGTTTCATGATATCAAGCCCGATATTGTTATTGTTGACTCAATTCAAGCGATACAAAGTCGCAACCTTGACTCAATTCCCGGAACAATTAGTCAGATCAGAGAATCGGCGTATCAACTAATTAACTCTGCCAAATATCTTAATTTTCCTCTGATTCTTGTTGGTCATATCACAAAAGTAGGCAATATTGCTGGTCCAAAAGTTCTTGAACATTTAGTTGATACTGTTTTACAATTCGAGGGTAATCAAAACAGCGGACTTAGAATTCTTAGGACTTCAAAAAACAGATTTGGAAACACCTCAGAAATCGGAATATTTGAAATGCAACAAACAGGGCTTAAAGAGATTCCAAATCCATCAGAAATATTAGTTGATTTTCACACCGAACCGCTACCCGGAGTAGCTTTAGCCCTTATATACGAGGGAATTAGACCGTTAGTGGTTGAGGTTCAGGCATTAGTAAGCACCACAAGCTTTGGTATTCCGCAGCGTTCTTCAACTGGATATGACCACAAAAGACTTAACATGTTGCTTGCCGTTTTAGAGAAGCGCGCGGGCATTAAGTTAAGTACTCGTGATGTTTTTGTGAATGTAACAGGAGGAATAAAAATAACTGACACCGCCGCTGATACAGCTTTGGCAGCTGCAATTATTTCAAGCTATTTAGATTTAGCTATCGGATTAGATACCTGTTTTGCTGGAGAAATTGGATTATCAGGAGAAATACGCCCAATGAGAGCTATTGCACAGCGAATTGAGGAGGCTAAACGACTTGGTTTTAAAAGAATAGTAACTTCGAACCACAAAAAGGAGATTCAAATAAGCGAAAATATTGTAGTTGATGAAATAAGAACCTTAGTCAAACTGTTGTCAATGAGCAATTAACAATTAGCAATGAACAATTGTAGAGACGGAGCATGCTCCGTCTCCTGACATTGTCACTAAAAAAAGTGTCGATTTGTAACACTTTTATTATCTGCTGTTTACTCTATCATGTCACTCAAAAACAGGTAACACGACTAAAAAGAAAGTTTATACGTCTAATCCTTATCGTCCGTGTTTCCACTGCTAACTTTCAATTTGTTGGATAACGTTTTTCACGTAGAGACGCCATAATATGATGTCTCTACAACACCGTGACATTCAATTGTTTAATTGCACATTGCACATTGTTCATTGCTAATTGCTTCACTCTTCCATAAACGTTGTTTGGTATAGAAAATCGTCGTAAGGGTAGCGTTGTTTGTGTATTTGTTTTGCACTGTCGTAGAGAACACTTTTAAGCTCCTCGATGTTATACTTCTCTGTTGCTGATATAAAAACACATCTATTATTAATTTTCGCTAACCACATTTTCTTTAGATCCTCTAAAGTGTAGTTCTTTTTCTCGATAGGAGTAAGATCGTCTGCATCCTTTGGGATATGTGAATAAGCATCGATTTTGTTAAAAACTATAATTTCAGTTTTATCACCCGCGTCTATATCTGTCAACGTTTGTTTTACAACCGACATATGCTCTTGATGATTTGGATGCGAAATATCAACAATATGTACAAGAATATCAGCTTCTCTCACCTCATCTAATGTAGATTTAAATGATTCGACTAAGTGTACAGGTAGTTTTCTTATAAAACCAACGGTATCAGTGAGTAAAAACGGTAAATTCTCTATAACCACTTTTCTAACAGTGGTATCGAGAGTGGCAAACAACTTATTTTCAGCAAAAATTTCTGATTTACTTATCAGATTCATAATTGTAGATTTGCCTACATTTGTATATCCCACTAACGCAATTCGAACTAAATTCCCGCGGTTTTGTCGTTGGGTTTCCATTTGTCGGTCAATTTTTTTTAGCTGCTCTTTACATTTGGAAATTTTATCACGAATAATTCGCCTGTCAGTTTCTATTTCAGTTTCCCCCGGACCACGTAGTCCAATACCTCCACGCTGACGTTCCAAGTGTGTCCACATACGGGTAAGCCTTGGTAAAAGGTACTCGTATTGTGCTAACTCAACCTGAACCTTAGCATGTGCTGAACGTGCTCGCTGAGCGAAGATATCAAGAATTAAATTTGTCCTGTCAAGAATGCGACAGTTAACAATTCTCTCGATATTTCGAAGTTGTGAGGGGCTAAGTTCATCATCAAATATTATTAAATCTACTTCATTTTCAGATATAAACTCTTTTATTTCATCAAGTTTACCTGCTCCTACAAATGTTTTTGGGTTGGGGAAGTCTAATTTTTGGGTAAAGTGCTTAACTGTCTCTACACCTGCTGTATATGACAAAAACTCAAGCTCATCGAGATATTCTTTAACTCGCTCTTCGTTTTGTTCATTGGTAATTAGTCCAACCAATATGGCTCTTTCGATTTTTTTTGATGTTGAAAATATTGTTTTTGTCATCTATTTTTTTTAGTAGTGCAGTTTTTTAGTGCTATAAGCGGCAAAATTACTCATTTTTTTGGTCAATTGGTATAGGTACAAGGGAAAAGGGGATGCACTCAGTCGCTGAGCGTAGTCGAAGTGAGCGTAGTCGCTACGCACTGAGTTAGTCGAAGTGAAGTGTACAAGGAGCAAGGGGAAAGGAGTAAGGAGCAAAGGTGTGTCAACTTTTTTTAGGATGATATAAAAGTAAAAGTTTTTCAGCTTTATGAGAGACGCCACAGTGTGACGTCTCTACGGTACAAAAAAGCTCCGAATGGAGTAAATTCGGAGCTTTAATTTTAAAAACTAAAAACTTAAAATTTAAAATGAAAACAATAATTATTGTAAAACAAAATTTACGGGTAGGTTAAAACTGACATACACGGCTCTTCCGCTTTGTCTTCCTGGTTTCCATTGAGGCATGCTTTGAACAACTCTTATTGCCTCAGCATCTAATGCTGGGTCAACGCTTCTAACTACTTTTATTTTTGAAATTTTTCCTTTGTCGTCAACAACAAAGTTTAGCCAAACCCTACCGGAGATGCCATTTTCTTTGGCAATTTGTGGATATTTCATATTTGTCTGAAGATATTTGTTCAACGCTTCCATTCCGCCGGGGAACTCAGGTTCTTGTTCAACTACCAAAAATATCTCAGGTTCGTCTTCAACAATCTCTTCTGCCTGAACTTTAATTTCAGTTTGAGTAATCATTGTTTGTTCAGTTGCCTCTGTATCAATATTAATACTGGCTACCTCTTCAGTATTTTCAACAACTATTAATTCTTCGATAACATCTTGTTGTTGTTGTTGCTCTTCTGGTGGTGGCGGTTCGGGTTCTTCTTCTCTTTCAGTGGCTATCATCTCTTCTTCTAAGTCAATAGCCACAACTACGCCCAAATCGCCAACCGAACGTTCTTTAGTTGTCCAGTTAAAAGCAATTAGCATAAATCCCAACACAACAACCAAACCTATTTGAGTGAAGGTCGATTTATGTTGCTCTAAATCAGCTTGTGGATTCTTTTTAACTTCCATGATTTTATACAGTTTTTCGAGCCATAAAAATATGAATTCTATTTCAATAAATCAAGAAAAATTCAAATAATCTTCAATATAAATCTTTTTGTGTCTGTTTTAAAGGGAAATAGGATTTCTTTTTTATAATATAATGTGTTCTGTTTTAATTGATTGCATATAGAAGTGCCATGATATGACAAGAAAGAGACGCCATGACATGACGTCTCTACATGGTTCTTTTATTGTTTAATTATTTTATACTCGCCATTACCATTTGCGGTATGAACAATTAAGAAATAGACTCCATTGTTTAACGAAGATATATCAATATTAGTTTTGTTCAAAATATTTTCGTTGCTCATAAGTTTTTTCCCAAGAACATCAAAAACTTCTATTTCGTTTATGTTTTCTGCACATTCTATGGTTAAGTTATCTTTAGCGGGATTAGGATATATTTTTATTTTATTAAAAGAATCGTCTTCTATACCTACTAAAGTAGCACAAGCAGGCATTGAAGTACAAGTGTTGTAAACAACTTCTACACAATAGTTGTGTGTACCGCTGGGAACATTTTCATCAGTATAATTAGTTTCAGTAAGTCCGTTTGCAATTTCAACTCCGTCTCTTGTAACTGTGTAAGTGTAATCTTCACTAGCTACGCCGGAAATTGTAATATCATCGACAAACCATGCGTAATAAAGTCCTCCCGTAGCTAATGCATGCCAAGCTAATTTAATGTTTTGATTGGCGTATTCAGCAAGGCTAATGTTAATAGCTTCATCATAGTGGTTTGCTCCTGCGGGTTGTGTTGAAGCATCCCATAATTCTGTCCAACTAAAACCATTGTCGATTGAAATCTTTACATAGTAATGGTCTCCATATGTAGAGCCACAGGTTAAGTACGTCCAGAAGGTAAGGTCAGCTTGCGCAGGAAGAGCGAACCTTGGTGAAATCAACCACTCATTTTGATCTGCGTTATCCCAATGGCACTGCATTTGAAAAGAACCTTCATGAGGATAAACATTTCCTGAAGGGTATTCAATAGTACCAACTTGCCGCCAAGTATCAGAAGTGTTGAAAGAGTGTATATCCCATCCTTCTGCTTCAATGTCACCTTCAAAACCGTAGGTTATGGTAATGTTGTTATCACCGCCAGCGTCTGTTGGAGCATCCCAGCTTAAGTATACTGTAGAACCGTTTGCTACAGCTTGAACGTTTGTAGCAGGGTCGCAGTTGAGCACAATAACAGGTGCTGCACAGGCCAGATCTGATGTATAGTCAGGATAAATTACTTTTACACAATATACATATGTGCCGTTAACAACATCGATGTCGGTATAAGCAGTCTCTGTAATTCCTGTTGCAATTACATCGCCGTCTCTTGTAATGGTGTAGGTGTAATCACGAGTCAAAAGAATTTCACTATCTTTAGTTGGAGCATCCCAAGTTATGTTTACATTCGCACCTTCTACTATGGCTTGAACGTTATTAGCGGGATTGTAAACAGTAACAGGTGCCGCACAAGCTGGTTCTGATGTACAGTCTGAATAAACCACTTTCACACAATATTCGTATGTACCGTTAGCAACATCGGTGTCGGTATAAGCAGTTTCTGTAACTCCAGTTGCAATTTCAGCACCGTTTTTAGTAATAGTGAAACTGTAGTTGCCTGTAGATGGATCACCTGATATGGTTACATCGTCAACATAAAGATAGTTGTTGTTGTAGCTATTGTAGTGGCGGAAAGCAACGTATTTAGTTCCTGTAGGTAATGTGATATTTCTTTCAACCCAGGGAGATAATCCACGGTTGTTTGCTGAGGTAGCTGTATTTTTCATACTTTCGCC
>DAOSIN010000148.1:0-5343 GCA_035366675.1 Salinivirgaceae bacterium
ACTAACTAAAATAATAAGTAAAATTCACTTTGCAAAACTAATGGCTTATCGAAGCTACTACAAAGGAGCCTATGACGGTCACTTCGACAGGCTTAGTGACTGTGCTACAGTGTACCGCCACGTTCCCCTCTTTTACACTTCACTTCGGCTTCGCTTAGTGCGTAGCGACTCCGTTCAGTGCACCTCCTTTCAAAATCCATTACCTAAAACAGTGTGCAATTATTAATTGGAATACAGATGACACGGATTAAACGTAAATCACAAATTATTGAGTTAAAAGAAATTAGCAATTTTCACCAACCGCCAATCACTAACCACGCACCACGCAATCCGCATCCAAAAGTAGCATAGACTTTTTCAGCAAACCCTAATTATCTTATTTTTCTATGTTTTGGTCTAATGTGTTCTCAAACTGAAAAATTTACTAACTTAGCGACACAAAAACAGAATAAATCATGAATATATATCAGGTATTTACCCGACTTTTTCGTGTTGACGAGGGCGCGAATGTTCCCTTTGGCACTATTAAAGAAAACGGATGCTCAAAATTTAACCACTTCACAGTCAAAGCATTAAACGAGTTCGTTAAACTTGGAATAACTCACGTGTGGTTTACTGGTGTTATAAGACACGCTTCGTGTACAAAGTATGTTGAGTATGCGCTATTGCCTGATAATCCGCGTATTGTAAAAGGTGTCGCAGGCTCGCCGTACGCAATTAAAGATTACTTCGATGTTGATCCCGACCTGTCAGAAAATATACCAAATCGTATGGATGAGTTTGAGCTGTTGGTTAAAAGATGCCATGATGTTGGTTTAAAGGTTATTATAGATTTCGTTCCCAATCACGTTAGCAGGAACTATTTTTCACAAAAATTACCCTTAGGCGTTTCAAATTTTGGTAGTGATGATGTTGTTAGTAAACAATTTAACCCTAACAACAACTACTATTATGTCGGAAAACGGTTGACTTTACCAGACACCATTAATTTTCCATACACAGTTGGTTCCGAAGATTATATCGAAGAACCTGCAAAAGCTACGGGTAACGATGTCTTCAAATCAAAACCAAGTATAAATGATTGGTATGAAACTGTAAAATTGAATTATGGTGTAAACTATAAAAACGGTAGCAGTCATTTCAATCCTATTCCCGATACATGGCACAAAATGTTAGACATATTGCTTTTTTGGGCTAAAAAAGAGATAGACGCTTTTCGTGTTGATATGGCAGAAATGGTTCCCGTTGAGTTTTGGAATTGGGCAATTGCAAATGTCAAACAACACTACCCCGATTTGTTATTTATTGGTGAGGTATATAATCCACAACAATATAGAAATTTTATTTACCATGGGGGATTTGATCTTTTGTACGACAAGGAGCAGTTTTATAATTTTATACGTGAAATAATTACAAATAAAGGTTCAGCAAAACTTTTAACAGATTGTTGGTGGAAACAAGAGGGTTTAGACAGACATTTGGTACGTTTTCTTGAAAATCACGATGAACAACGAATCGCCTCAAAGCAATTCTGTAACAATCCTTTCCATGCCCAACCCGCTATGGTAGTTGCTGCAACAATGCATAGAGGTCCTTTAATGATCTATTTTGGACAAGAGATAGGGGAGAAGGCTACTTACAGTGAGGGTTTTAGTGGTTCAGACGGAAGAACCACAATTTTTGATTATTGGCGAATAGAAGAGTATCAAAAGTGGGTCAATTATGGTAAATTCAGTGTTAATAAATTATCAGAAGAGCAGCAAAAGTTAAGAAAGTTTTACTCTGATTTGCTAAATCTAAGATTGCAATATAGACAAATACTCGACTCCTCTTTTTTTGATCTAATGTATGTCAACCAAAACAACTTGGATGTAGACAAGATTTTTGCCTATTTGCGATATTTCGGGCACAATATTTTATTAATAGTTGCAAATTTCGACTGTAATAAAAAACACTCATTCAAGCTCAACTTCCCTGAGCACGCATTTGAAATGATAGGCTTAGATAGAGGTAAGTTATTAAATATTAAAGGAGTTTTTTGCAATAATGACACAATCGAAATCTCTGTCAACGAGCTGATAACAAGTGGTTTGCAAATAAATATTGATAAGCACACTGCTTATATTTTTCAAATATCAGTAATGTAGAGACGGTGCATGCACCGTCTCTACTCGAAAATTCGCGATAATCCTTTAATCCGTGTTATCTGTGTTCTATTCTTCGTATTTAAAAAGATTTATATTATGTTTCAGTTTTTTAGCCTTAGTCTCCAAATATCTTTTATTGTAGCACGTTACTTCCCCTTCAATTCTCATATTTCCAACGATTTGGAGATTGTAACCTTCAAGACCAATGCGCTTTACAGGGTTGTTTGTTAACAGACGCATTTTGCGGACATTTAACTGTCTGAGAATTTGTGCACCTATTCCATAATCGCGCTCATCGGCTGCGAAGCCTAATTTTAAATTAGCCTCAACAGTATCTAAACCCTCTTCTTGCAGTTTGTATGCCTTTATTTTGTTCATAAGTCCAATGCCGCGCCCCTCTTGCATTAAATATACAATTACTCCACGTCCCTCTTTTTCAATTAGTTCCATTGCTTTGTGAAGCTGGTCGCCACAATCACAGCGTAGACTGCCAAAAGTATCGCCTGTCATACAGCTTGAGTGCACTCTCACTAAAATCTCTTCATCGTCCTCCCATTCTCCTTTTATAAGGGCGATGTGTTCAAGACCATTGCTTTTCTGTAGAAACGGAATTAAATGAAAATGTCCGTATTTTGTTGGCATATCGACTTCAACGCCTTTAATAATAAGGCTTTCGGTTTTTAATCTATATGCAATCAGGTCTTCAATACTAATTATTTTTAGATCTAATTTTTTGGCAATCTCTAATAGTTGTGGAAGTCGTGCCATTGTGCCGTCTTCGTTCATTATTTCAATCAAAGCTCCGGCGGGATATAGTCCGGCTAATCTGGCTAAATCAACAGCTGCTTCTGTATGTCCGGCGCGGCGTATGACACCTTTCGTGCGGGCGCGAAGTGGGAAGATATGTCCTGGACGCCCGAAAGTTTCAGGTGTAGATGCAGGATCAGCTAATGCTCGGAACGTAGCTGCACGGTCAGCAGCAGAAACCCCCGTTGTGCATCCTTCCAATTTATCGACACTGACTGTAAATGGCGTAGAATGAATCGACGTATTGACATTAACCTGCATTTCTAACTCTAACTCATCGCACCTTTCTTCTGTGAGGGGAGCGCAAAGTACGCCCCTACCGTTAGTCAGCATGAAATTGACCATTTCGGGTGTAATTTTTTCTGCGGCACAAATAAAGTCGCCCTCGTTTTCACGATCTTCGTCATCTACAACTATTACAATTTTACCAGCTTTAATATCTTCAACAGCTTCTTCTATTGTGTTTAGTATTCCTGTTCTTGTCATTTTATTTTTATTCTTTTTTAATACGTTCTGCTCTTTCCCATTTTACGCTTGTGTTGCCTTTAATAAAACGCCACAACCCCACAAACTGTGCCACATTCGCCATTGTGAAATAATATGGAATAAACAAGTATTTGTTCTTTAGGTTCAAATGCTGTATAAAGTA
This sequence comes from Salinivirgaceae bacterium, assembly GCA_035366675.1. Classification (GTDB taxonomy): domain Bacteria; phylum Bacteroidota; class Bacteroidia; order Bacteroidales; family Salinivirgaceae; genus JAAYQU01. The sequence continues at coordinate 3,604 of DAOSIN010000148.1, forward strand.
TCCAACAATACTGAAAATATAAAACAGTGCATGGAGGATTAATAAAGTTACAATAAGCGTGTTGTTTGGATATATAATAGCCAATGCAATGTTATATGGAATTAATATTACCATTATCAATGGAGTTGTCAACCAGCGCATTAGCTTGTGTGAAATAAATTGAAAAGCCACTACAGGGTATTTAAAAATGTTTATCAGCCATGGATTCCTGAAAAGAACCTGAAAACAACCAGTTGCTATTCTATATTTTCTTTTCATCTCTTCCTTAACACTAACTGAGCCATATTCTGAAGCTATTGCACGAGGCTCGTACTTTATTTTATATCCTTTTTTAACTATAGAGAGTGTTATTAAGAAATCGTCTAAAATTGTATCGTTAGGTATCTCTTCATATAATTCACGTCTAATTGCAAAAAGTTCGCCTGCTGCTCCTACGGCTGTATATAACTCGCTATCAATTCTTTTCAAAAAACTTTCAAATCTCCAATAAAAACCTTCGCCGGCTGGTGCTGCACTATCTTTATCGTCAGATATAACTCTCTTTTCACCCGAAACACATCCAACTTTTGGATTTGTAAAAGCATTAGATATATGTTTCAAGGAATCTTTGTTTAAATATGTATTAGCATCACAAAAAACCACTATTTCGCTGTCAGCCTGCAATATTCCTCTATTCATTGCGTGTATTTTCCCATTTCTTTCATTCAAGTGCATGTGAATAAACTCTTTGTGTGCAGAGACAATTTCGGGAGTTTTGTCGTCAGAGCCATCGGTAACAAAAATCACTTTTAACTTATCTTTCGGATAATCGAGTTCTTTTGTGTTTTTAATCTTTTCGTTTATAAAAAGTTCTTCGTTATAGGCAGCAATTAACAGCGTGATTGTTTTGTATTCTGTCGAGTAGTTGTGTTTGTTATTAGACGAAAACAATTTTTTTATGCAAACTATAACGTATCCTATTACAGGATAGATTATGTACGGATAGGCTGCTATCAGTAATAAAACAATGAATATATAAATGCTCATTATTTTTTTCTCTTTTCTAACATCTGTTTATAAAACTTCAGTAACCCTTGCATTATTTTAACGCTGTCAAAATGTTTTTCAACATGTAATCTAGCATTTTCCGAGTACATTTTACATCTTTCAGGATTTTTTAACAGGTCAATTATTCCGTTAGCAAATTCATATTCGTCATGTGCTAATGTCATGTGGATTTTGTTAACAACTTTAATTCCTTCGGCACTAACGTATGTTGAGACTATGGGTTTTCTCAAAGCCATTGTCTCAATTAGTTTTACTCTCATTCCTGAACCTGTTAACAACGGAGAAATCATTATGTTGTATTTTAGGCAAAACTCTTTTGCGTCATCGACTTGTCCGTGAAAAACTACATTTTTTCTATTTAATTTATGCTCGAATTTTGCGGGAGCATTTCTTCCGGCGATATGTAGTTCTATATCAGGACATTCTTTTAATACTAAGTGCCAAACATTATCTAAAAACCATATTATTCCTTCTTGGTTTGGAAACCAATCTAATGCGCCTATAAAAAACAGAGTATTATGCTTAGGAGCTGGTAAATTCTCAGGAATTTCAAAGTTTGACAATATAACACCTGTTGGAGCTATATATGTAGCATTTTTATTTCCCAAAAAATCAAGAATATGGCTATCGCGTTCAGTTACAGGGTCTAATATGTTAAATTTATGAAAAGATTTGTTTTCTAAGCGCTGCATT
>DAOSIN010000149.1:0-5330 GCA_035366675.1 Salinivirgaceae bacterium
ATGATCCTAAATACGATAAAAGTGAAGAAGTTCTTCAAAAATTAGGCTATCGTTAATAAACACTTTTAAAAGAATTACAATTATTACTTATTCTTTTCTTATATTTGTCTGTTTAATGTTAAAAAATTGAAAATAATAAAACGAACGATAATGAAAAAAGCAATCTTTACATTTGGACTTCTATTATTTATAGGAGCCGGTATCAACGCACAATCGATAAAACTTGGTCATGTTGATTCACACGAGGTAATTCAAGCTATGCCGGAATTGGCACAAGCTCAAGAAACTCTTCAGGCACACGCTAAAGAACTTGAAGATGCGATGGCTGAAATGCAACGCGAGTTTCAAGCAAAATACCAAGATTATCAAGCAAAATATGAAACTTTAAGTGCTGTTTTAAAAAAGTCACGTGAAGAAGAATTACAGGATATTCAAAAACGTGTAGAACAATTCCGTATAACAGCACAACAAGAGCTTCAAAACAAAGAACTTGAGCTTCAGGAGCCAATAATACAAAAAGTGCAAAAAGCAATAGAAGATGTTGGTAAAGAAAATAATTTTACCTATATACTTGATGGAACACCTGGACAAGGCATTTTGTACAAATCACAATCAGCAGTCGATGTAACAGCATTGGTTAAGAAAAAATTAGGTATCCAGTAAACAACTTTAAACTAAAGCCTCCTGTCAAAACAAATAAACTTTGGTAGGAGGCTTTTTTATATTCAAAATTGACAAACATGACCGATGACCCTGTTGGAGTTATAGATAGTGGCATGGGGGGGTTAAGCGTTCTTAGACACCTCATTACAGATATGCAACAGGAGTCGTTTGTCTATTTTGCAGATAGCTCTTTCTGTCCATATGGACAAAAGGAGTTTAAAGAGATTCGTCAACGATTAAAAAAAATTGTTGACTTCTTAATTGAAACATACAGTGTAAAAACAGTTGTTGTCGCTTGCAACACCGCAACGGCAGCATCAATTGACTTTTTAAGAGAGAGTTACACCATACCTTTTGTGGGAATGGAACCCGCCATAAAGCCTGCTGCTTTGTCAACAAAAAGCAAAGTTATTGGAGTTTTAGCAACAGAGGGAACTTTTAACGGACGGCTGTTTAAACAAACTCGCGAAAAATTTACTTCGGGTATTAAAGTCAATATCCAAGCAGGAAACGGATTGGTTGAATTAATAGAAAGTGGAATAACAGAAGGTAGTGAAATTGAGAAGCTCTTAATTAAATATATCTCTCCCATGATAAATGAAAATGCCGACTTAATAGTTCTTGGTTGCACACATTTCCCATTTTTACAAAAAACAATAAACAAACTTTTCCCCCAAATAGAACTTATTGATCCCGCTCCTGCTGTATCAAAACAGACTCTTAATATATTGTCAAAATACGGTATCTTAGGAAATAAAAATCAAAAAGAGACGATATTTTTGACTACAGGAAACACTTCACAATTTGACTTGTTTTTGAGTAAGCAGATGAATATTTCCGCAAAAAGCAAGCACGTTACGATTTAGTTAAAAGCATTGCACTGAGCGTAGCCGAAGTGTTAAAAGTTTGTAAAGCGGTGCACTCGGTAGCTGAGCTTGTCAAAGCCACCGTAGCGTCAACAAATTCTATCACGATTGTTTTTTACAAAATCACTCCATGAATTTGATTTACCCTTGCTTTTGCCACCAAGAATGCTCTTGCCTTGATAATAATGACAAACTGCCACAGCCAGACCGTCAGTAGCATCATAAAATGATGGTTCATTTTCAATATTGAACATTTTCATTAACATACCCGACACTTGCTCCTTAGAGGCATTTCCGTTTCCAGTGATTGATAGCTTTACTTTTAACGGTGCATATTCGTATATTGGAATCTTATAACTAAGAGCAGCTGCCATTGCAACACCTTGTGCGCGACCTAACTTTAACATCGACTGGACATTTTTGCCATAAAAAGGTGATTCTATAGCCAACTCATCTGGTGAGTATTGCTCAACTAACATCTTTGTTCTGTCGTAAATATAGGAGAGTTTTAAATAATGGTCTTTAATTTTACGCAAATCAATGATTCCTAAACTTATAACCTTTAAATCGCTGCACGAGGCATCAAGCAAACCGTATCCCATAATTGTGGTGCCGGGATCAATACCCAATATTATGCGAGACGGTGTTTGTTGCATTTTACTAGTTTTTAACGTGTTAGTCAATAATAGAGAAACCTGTATAAGGCACTAATACATCAGGGATTACGATTCCTTTTTCGGTTTGGTTGTTTTCTAACAAGGCAGCTACAATGCGTGGCAATGCTAATGCACTGCCATTAAGCGTATGCACCAAGTTTGTTTTTTTTGTTTCCGAATCGCGATAGCGACATTTAAGACGATTTGCCTGAAAGCTTTCAAAATTTGAAACTGAACTCACTTCCAACCATCGCTCTTGTGCGCGTGACCATACCTCAAAATCATAGGTTAATGCAGAGGTAAAACTCATATCTCCACCACAGAGCCTAAGAATTCTGTAGGGTAACTGCAGTTTCTTTACTAAACTCTCGACATAATTTACCATTTTTTCATGTATCTCGTACGATTTTTCAGGGTGTGAAATACATACGATCTCCACCTTATCAAACTGATGTAAACGGTTCAACCCCCTGACATCTTTACCGTATGAGCCAGCTTCGCGGCGGAAACAGGGTGTATAGGCGCAGTTCCTTATGGGTAACTCTTTCTCATCGAGAATCATATCGCGATATATGTTTGTAACGGGCACCTCGGCAGTTGGTAATAAATAAAGGTTGTCGGCATTGACATAGTACATCTGTCCCTCTTTATCAGGAAGATTACCCGTACCAAAACCCGATTCCTCATTTACTAAGATAGGAGGTTGTACTTCTGTGTATCCGTTGCTGATCGCTTCATCAAGGAAGAAATTAATTAAAGCACGTTGAAGTTTGGAGCCTCTATTTTTATATAGAGGGAAACCTGCTCCCGTAATTTTTACGCCTAATTCAAAATCAATTATATCATATTTTTTTGCTAAATCCCAGTGCGGCAGGTCGTTAGGGTTTGGTTTGTTTGCTATTCCGCCTGAACGTATTACTTCGTTATCTTCGGCGGTGGTGCCCACCGGAACAGAAATATGTGGAATGTTAGGTATTTGAACTAATAAATTTTCAAGAGTTATTTCTGCTTCTTTTTGAGCTTCTGTTAAAGTTTTAATCTCATCTTTTAGAATTACTGTCTTCTCCCTGGCTACTTCTGCTTCCTCTTGTTTCCCTTCTTGAAACAATTTGCCAATAGTTTTGGATATATTATTGAGTTCGGCAGATGCATCGTCAGCTTTTTTCTGTGACTCTTTTCTTAAATCGTCCGTTTTAATAACTTTGTCAATAAGTTCAATGTTTTTGAACTGTTTTTTCTCCAGCCCTGCTATTACTTGATCGTAATTCTCTTTTATTTGTTTTAATGTAAGCATGCGTAAACTGTTTTTCTTGTTTAGTTTCGAATCTCAAAATTAGTTTTTTTTGTCCAGTAAACGATAAAAAAAAGAGGATTACTTTTATAATCCCCTTTTTTCTTGTTTTACGAATAAATTATTCGATAACTATTAATTGTTTAACTATTGACTTATCGATTGTTTGAATTTTCACAATATAAACTCCCTGCATGTCATCAGTGGGGATAATATTATTGGATGATTTTATTGTTTGATTTAAAACCATTTGTCCGTTTAATGAATAAACTGACACCTCTGCAAAATCGACTCCCGAAATTGTAAACGAATCTTTTGCAGGATTGGGATATATTGAAATATCAGAGTAATAGTCTTCTGATATTCCTACTGGACCAATTGTAAAATGAATTGTACGTTTGATACCATATCCCTCTTCAGTTCTGGCATTAAGTGACAAACATACAACTGTGTAAAGTTCTAATTCATAATCTGGAACAATGCTAATTGTGTTTTCTTCATCAACACTTGCGGTATATGGTAGAATTTGACCTTCGTTGGTATCTTTGTTTAATGCAACTGCAAAATATACATAGTCTTCATTAATAATATATCCCTCAGGCGTGTACAATGGGGTATTTGAATAAATCCTGAAAGGACCATTAGCAGGAGCATTAGTTGAACCATCTAACGGATTAAATCCAACGTCAACAGTGTTGTTTACTATAAACTTTCTTGATATACTTTTGAATATCGCTGAACCTGGAATATCCATAAGAATATTATCTCCCGATTTAATTTTTACATATCCATCATCAGAAATCCCATCTTCATTGCTATCGAATACGTTGATAGTATAATTTCCATCTTCCAGAAGCAGGTAATCGGTTATTATTGATGTGCTTGTAGGACCTCCGTTAGCTACAGTTGTACCTGCTTCATTTTTTATGTTCCAAGTGGTCTGTCCAGGGAATTGATCAGGTTTTACCTCTACAGCCAAATCTTTTACAGGAAACGTGGGAGCTAAGCTTAAATTCAAACTTAGGCTATTGTTTTCTGGTGAAGCATCTTCGTTTAGAATATTAATTATCAATGTATTGGTTTGTTGAGCATCAAAAGTAATTTCAGGCAGCTCTATTTCAGCTACTTCTAAACATTGAAGATTTCCGTTCCAAGTGTAACTATGAATTTCATTATCGTTTATTTTATATTCAATATTTAACGATGTCAGACTGTTACCCAAACTTTTTACTGAAAACTTAGGCGCAATTTTACCTTCCCATACATCACTACCAATAGAGTGTCCTACTATTAGGTACTCAAATTCAGGCGTGCTGGTCAGACTTGGTTTAATTTGCAATCCTGAAATTATCTCTTGTTTTCCTTCTGCAACGAAAGCCGCAACCCTTAAATTATTTAATACAATGGGAATTTGGTTCAAATGTTCTGGGATAGTGTATGTAAATGTGTTTGAGTATAGAGAACCAGCAGAAGTCTGGGTAATATTTTCTCCCCATTGTCCTGTAATCATATGAATTAAGCGATTATTATGCTCATAATTATTACCTCCATTTGCCTGGTATCCGTATGTTTTGTCTTGTAAAAGAACAACGTTGATTTTATTTGTTGCTGCAGGACTGCTACCTGTATAGTAAGCTTCTACATAAACTGAAATATTTCTGGTCAATGTATCAATTTTAGCTGTTGCACCAACATTTACATACGAAGGCTGGGCTAAAATTTGATTTGCAGCATTAGTCCAATAACCTCTACCCATAGCTGTTCCTCCCAACATTGAGTAACTAGGAAAGAGATGACGGTTTACACTTCCAGCAGGATACCCTGATGGATTAGCTTGGTTTACCAAAGCTGCAC
>DAOSIN010000150.1:0-5319 GCA_035366675.1 Salinivirgaceae bacterium
CGGAAGCGAAAACCACACTGTATCAACTCTTTGATTGCTATATTCGGGTGTTGTTCTGTATTTTCTATCTGCAGTGAGGTAAACGGGTTTGTGATAAGGACACTTTCCTGTAACAAACTCAACATCTGATGTGTAAATTGTATCTATTTCGGGGCAATATTCAGAGGGTAAAAAGCCTGATTTACTGCATACTGCAACCTCAGTTAAATGGTCATGCGGTTGCAGAAACCACGACTCTGCCTTTGGTAATATAGCGAAAACCTCAAACAAAACAGGTGCAGCTTTTGAAATTCCTAATAATCCTGAGGCTGAAACTCCGCTTGAATTTCCAACCCAAACTCCTACTGTGTATTCGGGATCGGTGCCTATTGCCCACGCATCGCGAAATCCAAAACTTGTTCCTGTCTTCCAAGCAATACGCCTTGATGATGGAAAATACTCCCAACCTCTCTCAATATCAGGACGTTCAGGTTTTTGCAAAGCCTCAAACGCTGCCCATATTCCAGATGGAGAAATTGGATAATCTTCTGTTTCTGAATAGATTGGAGAGGTTTCTGTGCTATATAAAAATGGAGCATGTATATCAGATTTGTCGTAACGACCCGAATTTTCACTGTATTTTAGCAAAATTCGCCCTAACGATGCATAAACACCTGTCGTTTCCCAAAGTGTCGTCTCTGCTCCGCCCAAAATTATTGACAATCCGTAATGACCGGGGCTTTTGGTTAAAGTAGTTATCCCCATCTTTTTTAGAGTTGTATTGAACTGTGCTATACCGTGTTGTTGTAGTAGTCTTACAAACGGAACGTTAACGGAACGACATAAAGCGTCATCGGCGGGGAGTGCGCCATTCCAAAGTCCATCAAAATTTCGAGGCAGGTATCCGTCAATATTTGTGGGATAGTCGGGTACTAACATTTTGGGCAAAAGCTCACCACGACCAACCATAGAGGCGTAAAGAATTGGTTTCAAGGTACTCCCTGGACTTCGCGGTGCTGAAATGTTGTCAACCCACTGATTTTCTGCACCTTTCAGTGTCGAGTTGCCTATATATACCAAAACATTACCACTTTTAGTTTCCATTACCAAAACAGCAATATTATGGATATTAGTTTGCTTATACTGAGCCGAATAGCTTCTAACAATTGTCGATACTCGCACCTGCAAATAGGAATCAATGGTTGTATTCACTCTTTTGTAAGGATTTTGCCCTGTAAGTTTTAAATGCGACTGCAAAAGCCATCTGCCCGTTTCGGGGAATGGATATATTGATTGAGGAACAGGCTCATCGAACGACAATTCGGCAGTTGTTTCGTCAATTATTCCGAGTTTTGCGAGTTTAACAATCAATCTGTCGCGTTTTTCTTTAAGTTTTTCGCTGTTTTTACCTGGTATAATCAAAGCAGGAGCATTTGGTAAAACAGCCAAAGTTGCAGCTTCAGCCCAGCTTAAATTGTCAGCAGACCGCCCAAAATAACGCCATGCAGCTGCCTCATATCCAACCACATTGCCTCCAAAAGGAGCGTGAGTTGCCCAAAGGGTCAAGATACTATCCTTGTTTAGATGTAAATCCAAACGGACTGCTTGATACAACTCCTTTAGCTTAACCCAAACCGTTCTTTTGCTTGCACCTTTAGATATTCTCACAACCTGCATGGTAATAGTACTTGCACCACTTACAACTTTGCGATTGCTGATATTTTGATACAATGCCCGACCTAATGCCCTTATATCTACGCCAATATGACTACGAAACCGCTTATCCTCAAACACTTCAATACATGTTTTAAGTTTCTCGGGAACAGAGTCTGAAGGAAAAAATCGAAACTGATTATCTTCCGCAAGCGATGCAGATATTAGGTTTCCTTTTGAATCATATAAAACTGGAGACCAAGGCGACGAGAAACGTATGGGATTGAAAAACAGTGATATAATAAACAATAAAAACAATATTATGCCTAAAAGGAGTAGCTTTTTTCTTAAACTCAACTCCTTAAAGTTTGCCAAACCGTGCTTTAATGTATCGAGAAATCGTTTCATTCAGCCTGTAAAAAGTTAAATATTGCGTTAATATTCTGAATTAATCTAAGTTTGACTATTTTTGTGTTTCAAAATAATGCAAATGTACTTTATAACGTAAAAACAACCAACAAATAAATGATACGCACAAAATTAAATTCACTTTTTTACAACTCTGCGACTATCGCGATATTTTTATTTTTTGCAATTATTTTAAATGCCTGCAACTCCCAACCAGCAAGCAGAACCGATGAGGTAAAAACAGCACAACCAAAGTATAGTGTATCGATTACCAAACCATCAAGAAATGATGTTTTTCGCATTGGCGATGAAATCAGTTTTAATTTTCGAGTATCGGATTCTATTAAATTCGACAGTATTAAAATGACAATCAACAACTTAGATGTTGTTTTGTTTGACAATATTAATGCTGTTAAATGGAACTCTATAAATGCTAAAACTGGCTCAAACCACATTAGATTTGTTTTTCACGTCGATACTTTGCAGGTAAGCTCATCGACATCGATAGGTTTTTTGGCTGCGAATAAGCCTATAGAATACGGATACAAAATAATTAACACCTACCCTCACGATACAAAAGCATACACCCAAGGGTTGATGTTCGAAGATGGATACTTGTACGAAAGCACTGGGCAATACAACGAATCATCATTAAGAAAGGTTGATTTAAAAACTGGCAAAGTATTGAAACAATACGACTTGCCTGATGAAGATTTTGGCGAGGGAATAGCCCGCTATGAAGACAAAATTTATCTTCTGACTTGGGAGTCGAAAAAGGGTTATGTGTTTAATTTACAAACCTTTGACCTTGTTCTTGAGTTTCCAATTTCAACCGAAGGTTGGGGACTTACATACGATAACAAGTACCTAATCCGCAGTGATGGAACTCATATTCTGCACTTTATTAGCCCAGAACAGTTTTCGGAAGTCGGAAGAATTGAAGTTTACGACCACGAACGCAAAATAACAAGGCTTAATGAACTTGAATATTACGACAATAAAATTTGGGCTAACGTTTACGGCGAAGATTATATAGTCACTATTGATCCAAAAAGTGGACAAGTATTAGAAAAAATCAACCTGCAAGGGCTTCTTAGCGAACAAGATAGAAAAAATTACCGCGTAGATGTTTTAAACGGAATTGCATGGGACAGAAAAAACAGACGACTGTTTGTAACAGGAAAATTGTGGCCCAAATTGTTTGAAATTGAACTTGTAAAAAAATAGAATTATGATACAAATAAAGAGCTTTGCAAAATTATTAGTTGCCTTAGTATTAGTTTTCACAGCTGTTTCATGCCAGAGTCAAGGCATTCAGGATAGAACCGTTACCGTTTACTTACGTGGGGTTTCAATGGCACGTGTGTCATTATCTCCTCTTACAGGATCAAATGCATATAAGCCAATAAAAGTTTTTGAGCAGGTGCAAAACGGACAAAATGTTACGTTCACAATAAACAAAGAGCTGATTCCCTGCGACTTCCAATTACGCTTTGATTATTTTGATGTTAACTCTGGCAAACCCTCAGCTTCCGAGCAACGTATTTTTGTGAACAAACAAAACGTTAGTTTAAATATTAATCCCATTTATGCCACAATTGCCGATAGCGTTATTTTTTCTGACAACGACAAAGAAAACATAATATATCAGCAGTTTAGCATTCAAAATCAATCAATTAAGGAAAATATTGGTTTAATTCAAATGGTCTTATCCAAATACGATAACAAAAACAGCAGTTTCTATAAAGAGGGGCTAAAAGAGTACAAACAGAGAATCAAACAACACGCTGATTGGCTAAAACAACAGGCAAAAGAACATAAAGACCTTTTTGTTAGCCACACCTTTGTTCTTCAAGAGGTTCCGGAAATTGATTTTTCACTTGATGAAAAGGCTCGAAAGAACGCAATGCTCGAAAACTATATCAACATAATTGATTTTAAAGATACTGTACTTACGCGCTCTTTCGATTATCGAAAATGGTTAGATAATTTTGTTAGCATGCACTTTGACAGGAGTTACACGGATGCTCAAACCGACTCGGCTTTAGTATCGGCTGGCAGAAAACTGATTGAAAGGGCAAAAACAGGCGACCCTGTTGTTTGTGGAAAAATGCTGGACTATTTTTTCGAGGGATACGAAAGTATGGGAATGGAATCGGGCATTCAAATGCTTGCGGAACACCTTGATAATCCGAAGTGTCCGGCAACGAAAAAAGAAGCTATCATCAAGCGCATTGAGGGAATAAGTAATCTTAAAATTGGTACAACTGCACCCGATTTTGATATTACCGACACAGAAAACAGTTCCATAAATTTCCACAATTTTGGAAAATCAAAACCATATAAACTGCTTATGATATGGAGTGCCGATTGTGAACATTGTCAAGAGGTTACACAGCAACTATATATGTTTTACACCAATTCGCCTGTTAGTTCGAAATTCAATGTCTTGGCTGTAAGCATTGACGAAACTGAAACAGAGATTCCAATATGGGAAAGCAATATAAAAAATCTCCCGAAATGGACACATACATTAAGCAAAGGTGGGCTTTTAAGTCAGGTTGCGAAAATATATTATGTTGTATCAACGCCGGTTTTGGTAATTGTTGATACAGAAAGCAATAAGATTATAGGACTGCCTAAAACGGCGAGGGATGTTGCTATGTTTTTTAGCGAAAATTAGATTAGAAGGTAAAAAGTACAAGGAGCAAGATAAAAGTGTATTGTCCGTTGGACAATATGTGATTTACTCCTAACTCCGCTCAGTTGAGGAATTTTTTTCTAATATCTTTAAAATAAACAATTTACAGCTGATTACCAATACGTTACAACATGGTTTTTACATTTGAATTAATTTTAATAGTTGGATTTACAACAGTAATATTCCTTTATTTTCTATCTGTCTATATTCTAACTATTAAGCTAAACAAAACAGAAAGCGATATCGCTTTAAAACCAGAGACTTACGTTGACATCGTAATAGCTTTTCGCAACGAAGAACAGACAATAGTCACCCTAATTGATTCATTAATTAGACAATCGTACCATAATTGCAATTTTTTTTTGGTTGACGACCACTCCACCGACAACAGCCTCTCTATAGCTATTGCGAAAACGAAAAACGAACAACGTTTTCAAATTCTTCAACTACCCGACAATTTGGTAGGAAAAAAAGATGCTTTAGAGTACGGCATAAAACAGTGCAAAGGAGAGTTTATTCTATTTACCGATGCCGATTGCGAGATAAGTCCAAACTGGGTTGAAACAATGACGAAAGAA
>DAOSIN010000151.1:0-5308 GCA_035366675.1 Salinivirgaceae bacterium
AGGAAACAGCTTTAGAAAATGGTTTTGAATACTTGCAAGAGGACTTTCTTGACATAGTTGACCAATATTCGAATCAAAATCAGATAAGTTTAGCTGTATATAAAAATTGGCATTTAAAGCATTGGCCCATTCGGAAGATAGTTTTGCCCCTGGTATTTGATCCTGATTTGTTTTCCCAGAGAGTTGTCCTACTCGGTCACAGTTACTATTTATCTCTACATGCAAGGGTTGATAATATTGATATTGTTGTTTTAAGTTTTATAAAAGCTCAATACAAGAATAAAAACGAATATTTAAACGACAAGTTTGCAAGCGATTTTAACCTGTCGAGTGATGTTAACATAACTACAAATTTTCTTTCAGAAACTCGGATATACGATAGTGATAAGAATTATCTGTTTTCTATTGAAGGCGAGACTGACACAAGATGGTCGCGCTTTTTAATTTGGGCTTCCATATTACTCTTTTTGTTTGCGACAGTCTGTTTTTTTCAATTTATCGTAAACATCATTAATTTCATAGCTATCAAAAAAGATTTGTTGTGGGCGGTTATTATATCAATTTTAATTTCAATAATAGCGAGATTATTACTGTATTATACCAACGTTCCGGGATTTATGTTTGAGGGAGATTTGTTTAGTCCCGAGTTGTTTTCATCCGGCTGGTTGTTCTATACTTTGGGAGACAGTTTAATTGATGCTTTGTGGATTTTCTTTACTACTATAGCTGTGTATTTACACGTTGTAAGGCAAGAGAAAAAGGGGTTGAGGATTGAGATTAAAAGACATTTACTAATAGTAAGTGGTATCTTAATCTCTTTATTAGCAGTTTTTATAGCGCGTTATGTTACAGCTGTTGTAAATGATTCAAATGTAGAGTTAGAGCTTTATAAAATATTAAATATCAACGGCTTTACTTTTGTTGCACTATTAGTTTTGCTTATTACAGTATCCTCTTATATTTTGATTTCTTACCTGTCATTAAAGGTATTACATCTATATTACAAATTAAAACAGATAGTAATATCCCACTTTATTTTTATAGTGTTTGGTGCGGGTTTAATGTTTTATCTGTTTGATATATCAGTATTTGATGTAATTTTCTTTTTATTTTTATCATTAGTATCATATATTTTTTATTTCAGAAAAAAATATCATCACCTTTTTGTAGTAGTAGTCATATTAGGTTTGTCGTTATACTTTGTGGCTAAAACCTATAGTGGATATGAGAGAAAGTGGTTTGAGTCAAATAAAGTGACGGCATTACGAATAACCTCTTCGGATGATTTGAATACCGAATTTCAATTACACGAGATAAGCGATAAAATCAGCCAGGATACTATATTACAGAGCATAGTATCAAATAGTGAAGGTGATTTTACCAGAACGTCGAACTATGTTGACAATCAGTATTTTAGCGAGATAAGTAGGCTGTATGATGTTAGAATATTTTGCTTTATGCCCCATGATAGTGTTTTTGTTGATACAAGTTCGGTTCAATGGCAACAGTGGCGACAATATTACGAAAATAAAGCACACAAATCTGGATTGCTTGTCCCAAATAGCGATTATTATCGCTTGTATCGAAGTGCAGGTTCTACTCGTTATATAGGTTTCCACCTTATTCATAGTTTGTTGCCACAGAATTTGACTGTCGTTGTTGAGCTTGATGATAAGCAGTATAGATTAAAACACGGTCTTCATTCACTACTGTTTCATGACAGATTTGATTATAAATCAGATAACCACGACTTATCGTATGCTATGTATTTTGATAAAAGGTTAATTTCAAAAGCCGGAACTTTCGACTACAGAACGCGTATTGATTATCCGCCAGAGGAAGCAAAAGATATTTTTACTGAGCAATATTTCGATGATTACAGGCAATTGATTTATCGTATTGACCAAAATCAGACTATGATTATTTGCGAGCCTAAAGTAAATATTTACGACTTGTTAATATGGTTTTCGTATACGTTTGTAATATATTACATTATTGTTTTGTTTGTATCAACAATTTTTAATTTGCCCCTTATAAAGTCGTTGTTAGCTCCTACAATTAAAAATCGTATTCAAAATACTATGGCTTTGGCGTTATTAGTTTCAATTTTTGCAGTAGGAGTTGTGAGTATTCATTATACTTTTTGGATAACGCAACATAAATATACTGAGGCTACTAACGAAAAAATCACATCTGTATCTAAAGAGATGAATGGACAATTTACAATGGTTAAAGATTTGAGTTATTGCGACGATGGTTATATTGACTTTTTAATAAGCAAATATTCAGAAGTTTTTAATACAGATATATCACTTTATGATGTTTCGGGCAATTTGGTTGCCTCTTCATTAAGAGATTTGTTTGACGAGAATATAATTGGTTCGATGATGAACTACGAAGCCTACCGTTCTTTTTCTGCTGAAAATCTTAGCAAGTTGGTTTTACAGGAGGATATTGGTAGATTAAAATATTATAGTGCATATATTCCGCTGATTAATTCGCAAGGTACTGTCCTTGGATTTGTCAATCTTCCCTTTATCGGACAAGACAACGTAATTGCAAAAGATAGAGCTTCTATTATAGTGACTCTCACAAATATCTATGTCATACTTATAATTTTGAGTATTTTGTTAACTGTTTTTGTTAGCAACAAGGTTACAAGACCTTTACTGATAGTTAAACAAAAATTACAGGATTTTGATCTTAAGAAACAGAACACCCCAATTGAATATGATGGTGCCGACGAGATTGGTAATTTGATAAAAGAGTACAACCGAATGGTTTCTGAATTATCAAAAAGTACTAAGCTACTTGCCCAAACCGAGCGGGAGGGTGCTTGGCAAAGCATGGCAAGACAGGTTGCACATGAAATTAAGAATCCGTTAACTCCTATGAAACTGAATATTCAATTGCTTCAACGAGCGTGGGACGATAATGCTTATGATTTTGATAACCGTCTTAACAAAGTGTGCAAAATATTAATAGAACAGATTGATGCATTGTCAAGTATTGCAACCGAGTTTTCTGCATTTGCTCAAATGCCTGAGGGTCAATATGAGAACATTGATATATACGAGGCTGCACTTTCAAGCGTAGCTTTGTTTAAAGAGACCAAAAATGTTAAAATAAGCGTTGAAGCCGATAAGAAGGCAAATTTGATAGTCGTTGCTGATAGCGATCAAATTATAAGGATGTTCACAAATCTTATTAAAAACGCTATTCAAGCTATACCCGAAGAGCGCTTGGGTCTTATAAATATCAAGATAAAAACCCTGGATAAAAATGTTTTAATTAGTGTGTCCGACAATGGTACAGGTATTCCTGCCGAGATGCAGAATCGAATGTTTCAGCCCAATTTTACTACAAAATCGAGTGGTATGGGTCTTGGTTTAGCAATGGTTAAAAATATTATCGTAAGTATCGGTGGCACGATTTGGTACGAAACGCAGGAGAATGAGGGGACGACGTTTTTTATCCAGATACCACTTGCAATTAACAGTTAGCAGTGCAGTGCTTTGAGCGTAGCCTGTGTGTGACTATTTCAAAACAAGCACAATTGCATAATAGCTAAAAACTAAACAACCCGAGTCATATTCGTTCCAAATTCTTCTAAACTTTATTAACAAATCATTAATATCTATTTTTGTTAACACACCACAAGCATATTGTACTGATAATCAATGTGTTGTAAAAACAATAAAAAAACAACTGTCTCTATTTATTAAAACAACCTGTTGCGTTATAAAAATATTTTGTTTTACTTTACATTGATAATAATACCGATTGGACTATTTTAAAATTACAATTGATATAAGAAGTTTTATTTAATTCATTAAAAATCAAATGTTATGAAACGACATGTATTTATGGCTTTGTTGTGCATAGTACTGTTTGCAACAGTTAACGCACAACAGCAAGGCTTTAATTACCAAGCCTCCATTCAAAAACAAGATGGCACAACACTTCAAAACAAAGAGGTTAATTTACGGATAAGCCTGATTGACCAAAGCAGCAACTCTGTTTATTATTCTGAGTTACAAAACAGTACCACCAACAACCTCGGCATTGTTAACTTAGTAATAGGGCAAGGCGAGGCACTATCAGGCAACTTTGCCGATATCCCATGGAGTAGTGAAATAGTACTGATTAAAGTTGAACTAAAAGATGGTAGCAATTATGTTATCATGGGAACATCGCCCATTATGTCAGTTCCTTATGCCATGTACGCTGCAACAGGCAACCAAGGACCGGAAGGACCAGAAGGACCTCAGGGAGAACCCGGACCAGTCGGACCTCAAGGACCTATGGGACCTCAAGGACCAGTTGGACCACAGGGACCTGTTGGACCAGAGGGACCGCCCGCAACAAACGCCGTTACAGGAACTGGAACCGCAGGAAAAATAGCCGTTTGGACTGACGAAACACAATTAGCTGACTTAGAGTCCTTTAATGTAAACCCTAACGTAGAAGTAATTAGTTACCCCAATGCCAATGATGAAGACCCAATATTTGAAGTAAAAAACAAATTAGGACAAGTGGTTTTTGGTGTTTATCAATCAGGTGTACGAATAAATGTTGATGAAACTAATAATGTTACGGCAGGCAGAGGTGGTTTTGCTATTGGCGGACTCTCTGCATATAAAAACAATGATAATGCATATTTTAGAGTTACACCGGACAGCGTAAGAGTGTTGCTACGTGAAGATCAAGGCAAAGCAGGAAGAGGCGGATTTGCCATTGGTGGAGTTTCGGCATGGAAAGAAACTTCTCAAGATCTCTTTTTTATAAACAAGGATAGTGCACGGATTTATATAGATACCGATTCTGCTAAAGCAGGAAGAGGCGGTTTCGCTATTGGTGGAGTTTCCGCATGGAAAGGAGCACCTGCGAAAGATATTTTTGTCGCTACAGCTGACAGCACACGTGTTTATGTAAACACTGATAATAATGATAAGGCAGGCAGAGGAGGTTTCGCCATTGGTGGTGTTTCCGCATGGAAAGACGGAACAGTGCAAGATATTTTTGTCGCCACAGCTGACAGCACACGTGTTTATGTAAATGCAGATAATAATGACAAGGCAGGAAGAGGCGGTTTCGCTATTGGCGGTGTTTCTGCATGGAAAGGTGGTGTAAAAGATATACTCCACGCTACAGTTGACAGTACAAAAATTTACGTTAGCGAAGAGGCAGGCGGAACAGGCAAAGGTCGCTTCTCTGTCGGCGGGCGCTCAACCACAAAAGGCGAGGGTAAAAACTTCTTTGATGTAAACACCTCTACCACAGCCGAAACCATAACCAACCAAAACCG